>JAFPXU010000018.1 GCA_017394605.1 Clostridia bacterium
ATCGAATACGGCGACATGCAGCTGATCTGCGAAGCCTATCAGATCATGCGCGATCTTCTCGGCATGTCCGCGGAGGAGATGCACGAGGTCTTTACTAAATGGAACGAGACGGAACTCGACAGCTATCTGATCGAGATCACGAGAGATATCCTCGCTTACAAGGACGAGGACGGCGACGCGATCGTGAACAAGATCCTGGACACGGCCGGCCAGAAGGGAACCGGCAAGTGGACGGGCATCGCTGCACTGGACGAGGGCGTGCCGCTGACGCTCATCGGCGAAGCCGTGTTCTCGAGATGCCTGAGCGCCATGAAGGAGGAGCGTGTCCGCGCCTCGAAGGTGTTCCCGCACGAGAAGCCCGAATTCAAGGGTGACCGCGAGGCATTCATCGAAGATATCCGCAAGGCGCTTTACGCGAGCAAGATCATCTCGTACGCGCAGGGCTATACCCTGATGCGCGCCGCTGCAAAGACATACGGATGGAACCTGAACTACGGCGGCATCGCGCTGATGTGGCGCGGAGGCTGCATCATCCGCAGCGTCTTCCTCGGAAAAATCAAGGAAGCGTATGATAAGAATCCCGAACTCGAGAACCTGCTTCTGGACGGTTATTTCGCGGATACGATTCGCGGCCTGGTCCCGTCCTGGAGACGCGTCTGCGCGACCGCTGTTTCAAACGGCATTCCGATGCCCGCTTTCTGCACGGCGCTGAACTACTTCGACGGATATACGACGGAACTTCTGCCGGCGAACCTGCTGCAGGCGCAGCGCGACTATTTCGGAGCGCACACCTATGAGCGGCTGGATTCTCCCCGCGGGAAATTCTTCCATACGAACTGGACCGGAGAGGGCGGCAGCACTTCGGCCTCGACCTACAACGCATAAGAACAAACGGGATGCCACAGGGCATCCCTTTTTGGAGAAAGAATATGGAACTGTTCAGAACCGCTGCCCGGGAAGAAGGCCTGTCAAAGGAGGAGATCCGGGACGCGCTGGCTCAGAGTCTGGAAGGCAGAACGCCCCGCAGGGTACTGATCCTTCCGCCCGATTATACCCGCTATCATTCCAACGCGGGGTTTATCTCAAACGTCTATTATCATCTGCTTACGGAACGCGGGGCGGACGTGGATATCATGCCCGCGCTCGGAACGCACGCCCCCATGACGGAGGAGGAAGCCGCCGACATGTTCGGAGATATCCCGTTCGACCGTTTTCTGGTGCATAACTGGCGCAGAGACGTCGTGAAACTCGGTGAAGTTTCCGGGGAATATCTGAGCGGGATCACGGAAGGGCTTTGGAATGAGCCTATCGCGTGCGAGATCAACCGGCGCGTCATGGATGAAAGCTACGATCTGATCCTGTCGGTCGGGCAGGTCGTTCCCCATGAAGTCATCGGCATGTCCAATCACACGAAGAACCTGTTCGTCGGGGTCGGCGGCAGCGACATGATCAACAAATCCCACATGGTCGGCGCGGTCTACGGCATGGAGCGCATGATGGGGAAGGACCACACACCGGTCCGGGAGATGTTTGACCGGTGCTTTGAGAAATACCTTTCCGGAAGGCCGGTCCTGTTCGTGCTGACCGTTACGACGGCGCCGGGCGGCCGCATCCGTACGCACGGCCTTTTCATCGGCGAGGGCAGGAGGTGCCTTAACGAGGCGGTCGCGCTATCACAGAAGAAGAATATCGATTTTGTGGAGCACGGCATCCGCAAATGCGTGGTGTATCTGAACCCGGAAGAGTTCAAGAGCACGTGGCTCGGCAACAAGGCGGTGTACCGTACGCGCATGGCAATGGCGGACGGCGGGGAGCTTCTGATACTTGCTCCCGGGGTAGAGCGGTTCGGAGAGGATTCCGCCGTGGATCTTCTGATCCGCAAATACGGATACCGGGGAAGGATCCGCACGCTCGAGGCGTTCCGCGATCCGGACAACGCGGACATCCGGGAAAACATGGGAGCTGCCGCGCATCTGATCCACGGTTCCTCCGACGGACGGTTCCGCGTCACGTATGCGGTAAAGAGCATTTCGAAACAGGAGATCGAAGACGTTGGGTATTGCTCCGCAGACTATGATGAAGCCGTCGCAAAATACGACCCTGAACGGCCTTCCCCTGGGTATAACCTCGTGGACGGGGAGGAGATCTTCTTTATTCCGAACCCCGCGCTGGGGCTCTGGATCGACAGAGAACGGTTTGACCGGTGAAACGCAACACCGGCGGGAGAGAGCGTTTGAAAACGGCTGTTTATTTTGCGGATACGAACTGCCTGCGGGACGCGGAACTGTTCGAGTCGGCACGGGACATCGTTTCCCCCACAAGAAGGGAAAGAACGGACCGGATGCGGTTTGCCGCGTCAAAACGGCTGTCGCTTGGCGCAGGCCTGCTTCTGATGCGCGCGATGACCGACACCGGTCTGGATCCTTTCAAATCCGATACCGCGGAGGGGAAACACGGAAAGCCTTACCTTACGGCATACCCGGAGATGTGCTTCAGCCTGGCTCATTCCGGAAGCGTCGCCATGTGCGTGACGGCGGACGTGAACACGGGATGCGACATTGAACGGATCGCGGATGCGCGTCCCGAGATCGCGGAGCGTTTCTTCAACGAGGCGGAAACGCTAGATATTTTCGGAACGGAGGACCCGCTTCGCGCCGAACGTTTCTACAGGTACTGGACCCTGAAGGAGAGCTATGTCAAATGCCTCGGAACCGGCATGTCGACGGGGCTGGGCACTTTCCGGATTTGCGACACGGATTCGGGGATACGCGTCGCCGACGGAGACAGAATGCTTCCCTTCTCGTTCCTGATTCCGGCGTGTCCGGACGGTTACGCTGCTGCATGTTGCTTCGAATGCGAATCTCCTCCCGAAACGGCGGAGACGGAACGGGTGGATCTTTTCAAGTTTATTGCGAAGTTTCCGGCGGAATAGTATAATATATAATTGAAATATCGAGAGGAGGAATCGTCCATGGGTATTGGCAGATTTTTTAAGAAACTGTTTGGAATCGGCGCGACGGCTGCCGCTGCGGTCGCGACGGTAAAGGTCGCCGAAAAGTTCAGAGAGAACAATCCGGACGGCGTCAAGGACGTCAATGAGGACGGCAAAGTCGATTACAAGGATGTTGCCATCGAGGTCAAGAAGGCTGCCGGCGACGCGTTTGACGACGCGAAGCAGTACGTGCAGGAAAAGAACCCGAAATTGGCGGAGAACATCAAGGAAGGCACGGACAAGGTCAAGGAAGGCTTTGAAAAGGTGAAGGACAAGGTCCAGGATGTCTACGCCGACGTTTCGGGCGAGGCTCCCGCGGAGGAAGCGCAGGTCGTCAACGCGGCGGAAGACGTGGTCGACGCGCCCGCGCAGGAAGCAAAGGAATAAGAACTGCAGTATGAAGCGCCCGTTTGCCGGAGCATAAATCACGTTTCGGCAACGGGTTTTTTATTATCGGAATGAATCAGTCGGAAAAGGATTTCAGAAACAAGTATTTAGCCGTATTTCTTGCGACGGCGGCAATCGCGGCAGTGACGGTGTTCCGCCTGAAGGACAGACTGGACCCGTCCATGCGGGGACAGACGGTCCTCTCGGTGCTCTTTATCTTTCAGGTCTTTACGATAATTCTTCTGTCGGTCGCACTGTACCGGAATCTCAAAAGGAATTTTTATTCGTTCGGAAATATCATGGTGATCGGAGCGATCCTGTTCGAGACCGTTCTGACCCTGTTTCTTCTGAGCTATTTTCTGTCCTGTATCGGGAACCCTGCAAGCCTTGGAGTGAGAGTCGTTTTTGACCGGATGATCGCTTTCCCGAGACAGTTCTCGCAGTACGCGGTCGTCTTTCTGGGACTCCTGTGTCTTCTGGTCAGCGTCAGCAACCTGTCCCTGATCCGGCACGAGGGCTTCCGGCTGAAAAACCTCAACGGTGTGATCCTTTCGGTGCTGTATATCGGGGGAACGCTGCTGCTGTACGGGGCATTCGATCTTCTGTACAAGAAGGTGATCGTCCCGAACGGATATGCCGGGAATACATGGGCGGAAGGGATATATCTTTCCGTAACGCTGTTCCTTCTGCTGTTCCTCTGTTACTACGAGTGCGTCGCGATCGGAACGGGGATACTCGGCTGGGCCGCGGCGAGAAAAAAACCTGCGTACGACAAGGACTATATCATCATTCTAGGGTGTCTTATCAGCAAGGAAGGCGGTCTTCTTCCTCTTCTGAAAGGAAGAGTGAACCGCGCGATCCGTTACGCCTGGGACCAGGAGATCGCCACGGGCAAGAAACTCATCTACATCCCGTCCGGCGGACAGGGCCACGGCGAGATCATGAGCGAAGGAGCCGCCATGGAGTTCTATCTGCTGACGCACGGAGCTGAGCAGGATGAAGTGATCGCCGAGAAGGAATCCGCGAACACCTGGGAGAACATGGTTTTTTCCAAGAAGATCGTCGACAGGGAGAAACCCGGGGCGAAGGTCGCGTTCGCGACCACGAATTTTCATGTCCTGCGGAGCGGAATCCTGGCGAGAAAAGCGGGACTCGACGCGGAGGGGATCGCGAGCCGGACGAAATGGTACTTCTGGCCGAACGGATTCGTGCGTGAATTCTTCGGGATCATGGCCATGAACATGAAAGCGCACATCCGCGTCGGGCTGATCCTGCTCCTGTGCAGCGTCGCCGCCGGGGTCATATTCGCGGTCTCCGACTGAAGGACTGCCGTTTCAAAGAAATATATATATTTTTCTCCGCTTTTGGGGTAGAATAGAATTAAATTGGCGGAGGATGGTCCGCCGCGAAAAATGCGTTTCATTTTTTATAATACAGCAATGGAGGTCGAGCAAAATGACAGATGGAAACAACATCGTACTGACGCTGGAGCCGGAGATGGATCCCCCCGTTCTGGAGGAGACCAGCGCAGCCCAGACAACCGCGGCACTGACCGAGGAGATCAAGAACGCCGTTTCCGCGGCGGAAGCCTCCTACCTCGGCGATGTCAACCTGTCCGAGGAAGAGCAGAAGACGGTGGACGAATTCTCCCAGAAGATCGATCTGAGCAATACGAACATCGTTCTTCAGTACGGCGTCGCCTGCCAGAAGAAGATGTCGGAATTTGCGGATACAGCGCTTGACAACGTGCGTACGAAAGACCTGGGCCAGGTCGGCGACATGATTGCGGGACTGGTTACCGAGCTGAAGGACTTCGACGCCGACGATGAGAAGAAAGGCCTGTTCGGCTGGTTCAAGAAGAAAAAATCGGATATCAGCACCTTCAACGCGAAGTATGCCACCGCGGAAGCGAACGTGAACGCGGTTGTCGCCAAGCTGGAAGATCAGCAGAACGTCCTGCTGAAGGACGTCGTCATGCTCGACACGATGTACGGGAACAATGTGACCTACTTCAAGGAACTGACCATGTACATCCTCGCAGGAAAGAAAAAACTCGAGGAAGAGCAGAAGGGCAGACTCGTGGAGCTCCAGAATAAGGCGAAGGAGAGCGGACTCGCGGAGGACGCGCAGAAGGCGAACGACTTCGCCGCTCAGTGCGACCGTTTCGACAAGAAACTGCACGACCTTGAGCTGACGAGAACGATCAGCATCCAGATGGCGCCGCAGATCCGCCTGATCCAGAACAACGACATCCTCATGAGCGAGAAGATCACCTCCATCGTGAACAATACGATCCCGCTCTGGAAGAACCAGATGGTTCTGGCGCTCGGCATGGCGCACGCGGAAGACGCGATGAAGGCGGAGAAAGCGGTCACGGATCTGACGAACCAGCTGATCAAGGAGAACGCCGAGAAGCTGAAGACCGGCACCGTCGAGATCGCCAAAGAAAGCGAGAAGGGCATCATCGAACTCGAGACGGTCAAGTACGCGAACGAACAGCTGATCGCCTCTCTGGACGAAGTTATCCGGATCCAGGAGGAAGGACGCATCAAACGCCGCGCGGCCGAAGAGGAACTGTATCAGATCGAAGGAACGCTGAAGCAGAAACTGCTTGATATCCGCAACAATTCCCTCGGAGAGGGAGCGGAAGTTCCCGCGGAAAAGCCGAAGGCGGATATCGTGATTGAAGTCGGGAAAGAAGAATAAACACTCTTCCGCAGAGCCGGAGTAAGGAGTTTCAGACATGAAGAAAAAAGGTTCTATCCTCAGCCCGATCGTAATCGTCGCAGTGCTCGTGGCGCTGCTGCTGATTACGGGCACGCACGGATCGTCCTCGGGCGGATCCGTTCTCGCGTCCACCCTGGGATCGATCGCGAAGATCCTTCTCTGGGGCGCGGTCTTGATCCTGATCCTTCTGATCGTCTTTGTGGTCGTCGTGATCATCTCGGTCAGCAGGGACAGCAAAAAGGCGGAGGGTAAAGTATCCGGAAAAGAGGACAAGACCCAGGACAAGCAGGATACGGGACGTCCGCTGACGGCGGAGGAGCAGGCAGCGCTGAAAAAAGGCGCGCACAATCTGCTTGAACTCAGAAAACTGGGGACCAGTATCCGGGATACCGGGGTCAAGCGCGGAAGCAGCGAGATCTGCAAACTGTTCGAAAGAACGCTTCAGATCCTCAGGCAGAAGCCGGATCAGATTACCAACGCGAGACAGTGTCTGAACTACTATATCCCGACGTTCGGGGAGATTCTGGAGAAGTATCAGAGACTGGAATCGAACGGCGCACTGACCGAGGACATGAACGCGAAGGTAATGAAGTACCTGGAGGATATCAAGGCAGCGCTCGAAAAGCTCAACACGAAGCTTTTTGAAAATGACAAGCTGGACATGTCCGTCGAGATGAAAGCGATGAGCATCGCGTTCCAGAGGGACGGCCTGGTAGACGACAAGATGGGTCTGACCGATCTGAAACTCTGACGCACTCCGTCACGGGACAGCATAGAAACAGAAAAGGGGCTGTCTCAAAAAGGAAACGTTTTGAGGCAGTCTTTTTCATTGGAAAAGAAGCCAGAATACCAAAGAAGCAGAACCCGGAGGCCCTGCTCTTTGGTATAATTTTCTTGTGACAAAACTACAAAAAGAATATAG
>JAFPXU010000019.1 GCA_017394605.1 Clostridia bacterium
AGATATGCCACCACGATAATGAGCGGAATAATCTGAATCTGCATACCTTCCATATTAATAACCTCCCAGTAATTAGATTGTTGTGATGAAAAGTGTTTTCCGACACATTTCCCGAATCTATCCCATATTATACATACAAATAAAGCACTTGTAAAAGCTTTTGTATATTTTTAACATTTCGGGGGCGATTTCGTGCAAAAACAAATAAAAATGCAGGCAGAACGCCTGCATTGTATAAAGTAGCGCTGTGAACGATCAGATCTCGATGGAGCCGGAAGTGATGTAACGGCCGGATTTCCGGTCAAACAGCATGAGCGAATCTCCCGAGAAGCGGATATGCGCTTCCGAGCCGATCGTATAGAGCGTATCCCCGAATACAACCGAGGTAAGCAGGAATTCTCCCGTACGGATTTTCAGCGTGGATTCCATACCGGTAGGCATGGCACCGTAGATCTCGCCGACGATTCCGGTGTTCGCGATACGGATGAATTCAGGGCGGACGCCAAGGACGTAGTCTCCGTCCACGATGACGGGATCGTCTTCAATGGAGGTGTCTTCCTCATCTACACGCGAAATGTTGTAGCGGAACACCTCGTCCTTGTTTTCTTTTTCGACATAGCCCTTCTGCTTGGAAAGCTCCGCACGGTAAGCCGCTTCCTTTTCCTGCATCTGATCACGCTGCTTGTTCCAGTCCGAAAGATCGATCGGATTTTTTGGAAAGAACGTAACTTCCTGACCGCCGAGCAGAGTAAGTTTCACGCTGCCGTCCGGGTTCTGGTCGCCGTGCGTCTCGATGAAGTTGATGGACGGATTGCCGACGAAGTCTGCAACAAACAGGTTGTTCGGACGGTTGTAGACGGTGAGCGGCGCGTCATACTGCTGGAGCACACCGTTGTTGATCAGGCAGATGGAGGTGGCGAGCGTCATGGCTTCCATCTGATCGTGCGTGACGTATACGAATGTGCTTCCCGTTTCCACGTGCAGACGCTGCAGTTCATATCTCATTTCCAGACGAAGCTTTGCGTCCAGGTTTGACAGCGGTTCGTCCATAAACAGGACACTGGGTTCGGGCGCGAGCGTTCTGGCGATTGCCACACGCTGCTGCTGACCGCCTGAAAGCTCGGCAGGATAACGGTCCATGAACATTCCGATTTTTACGATGCGGGAAACCCTGCGGACGGCAAGGTCGACTTCTTCCTTTGTCATCTTGCGTTTCTGAATGATGGGTTCGCCGTTTTTCAGTACACGGAACTGTGCGTCGAGCGTTTCACCCTTCGAAGCATGTGCCGCGGAAAGGCTTTCCAGCTTGGACTGGAGTTCTTTCGAACGCTGTGCCGCGGCTTCCGGCCTGCTTTCGAGATTGCAGTCAAGAAGCGCTTTTGCTGTATACTGCGAAATCGTATACGTGTCAATCAGTTTGATGACAGCTTTCTTTTTGTCAAGGTTGCCTTTTTTGTCGCGGCATTCGTTGATGACCGAGACGACGCCGTTCGGATCCTTCAGAATCTCGATCAGCCGGGAAGCGTTCTTGGCGTCATAGTCCACTGTTTCCATGGGTTCATTGATGTTCTTCAGGCCGAAGGAAATATTTTCATAGACGGTCATGTTCGGCCAGAGTGCGTAGTTCTGGAACAGGAACCCGACTTTGCGCTTGTTTGCCGGGATGTTGATGCCGGCGGAACTGTCGAAGACGACTCTGTCACCGATGGTGATCCGGCCTTCCGTCGGGGTTTCCAGGCCTGCGATCATGCGCAGGGTTGTTGTTTTTCCGCAGCCGGAAGGTCCGAGCAGGGTCACGAAGGCATTATCTTCGATGACGAGATTCAGGTTTTCCACTGCATAGAATTTATTCCAGCGTTTTGTAATGTTTTCCAGTACGATTTTCGGCATGATTAACCTCCGATACCTTCATCCAGGCTTGCGCCGGTGAGTTTATTGACGATTGTGTTGAAGACCAGGATCGTGATGACCAGGATCAGGTTGATGCCGCTTGAGAAAGCATACAGACCCATTTCATCAAAGTAATCCAAAGTAGTCGAGAGAATGAATCCCTGCGTGCAGAGCAGCATGAACAGAGAGAGTTCTCTCAGGCAGGTCATGAACGGAAGCATATATCCGCTGATGATGGACGATTTCTGAATCGGGATAATGATCCGAAACATTCGCTTGAACCAGGGGATATCCTGGATTATTGCCGCTTCTTCGATCTCACCCGAAAGCTGCAGCATGGAATTCAGGGAACTCCGGCTGGCAAACGGAATGTATTTGATGGTACCGACGATAATCAGCAGCCAGTATGTGTTGAACAGGTTTATAAACTTGTTCGAGAACAGGATAAAGAACGCGACGCCGACCGCGATGGAGGGCATCAGGTAGGGCAGAAACGCGATGTTGTTCACATAGTTTGCCCATTTGTTCCTGCGGTTTTTGCTGACGGAATAACCGATCAGCGTACCGATTGTGCCCGCAGTCAGCGCACACGCTACGGATACAAGCATCGTTCCTCCGTACGCGTGCCATATCGTACTGTTGTGCAGGATGCCCTGCTGACCGTACATGCCGTTTTCCGTTATATTCTCTGCTGTGATCCACCATTTCGTGGTGAGGTTGGATGCGTTGCCGGTGTACAGGAAGCTGTAATCGCCGGGGTTGGGCAGGAATGTTTCAAACGCAAATGATACGATGGGGTAGATACTTGTGAAGAAAGTCAGGATGATAAACAGAACCGCGACCGCGTACTTCCCGGTCTTGCCGAGATTGAATCGGGAGATTTGACCGGACTTTCCCGTGACGGTCGTATAGCTCTTCCGACTCTTCAGGGTCAGCTGGTTGCAGAGAAGGATCGCGACGCCGAAGACCATCATGATGATCGCGAGGATACTCGCTTCGCCTGTATACTTGTCGTTCATCGACACATACTTGGTGGACAGGGTGACGAGATTCAGATAATGCGGGACGGGGTAGCTTCCCATCGCACTTCCGAAGACCAGAAGGATCGTGGAAAGAATGGCCGGCTTGATCATCGGGAGCGTGATGCGGAACATGGTCTTCCATCTTGGGGTGTCCAGGATGGTTGCCGCCTCCTCCAGGTTCGCGTCCATATTCCGGAAGATACCGCCGATCAGAATGTATGCAAACGGCGCATAATGCAGACCGAGAACGACCGCGGAGGGGAACAGACCCTGACACCACCAGCCGGGCATTGAAATATGGAATACCGAGGCAAGCAGACCGTCGGCGCCGCCTGTAACAGCATGCGAGTTGAACAGGTTTTGCCAGACAACGGCTAGCGTCCACTGCGGCATGATATACGGGAAAATGAAAATCGAGCTCAGATACTTACGGAATTTTAGATTTGTACGCGTAACAAGAAACGCGAATATGCCGCCGTATAAAATCGAGATAAAACATGTTATGACCGCCAGAAGCACGGTGTTCAGAAGTGGCGCCCACAGGTTTTTCTTCGCGAGCCTGGAAGTAAACAGGTCGATGTAGTTGGCAAGCGAATACGCTTTTGTGCTGCCGGTAGGATAGAACACAGTATATTGCTGCTGGGTAACGGCAAGGTTCTCATCGATCGTGCCGGGATGGATCGCAAGGGTATCCTCGGCGATCGCGACGATCGGGGCAATGGTCGTGAAAGTCAGAACGATACCGAACAGAAGCAGGATAATGTTCTGGGGCTTTGAAAAAAATGTCTTGATTTTGTTTCGGCGGATCCGTCGCTTATTCTCTCGCGTAAGATCGGTTTTTTGCATAAGCGGCCTCCCATTTTGGAGAAGGCGCCTTTGCAGGCGCCTTCATAGAATAGTTATCTGGTCAGTTTACTGAACGGTGTATTTCGTCAGCATTTCGATCCAGGAACCGACTGTGAACGCAACAGACGCGCAGTACTCAGGATCTTCGATGACGAGCTTGCCGTCGCCGACCCACCAGTCATATCCGCGGTCGTTCTTGCATTCGAACTCAACCTCACCGGCTTCATTGTAGCCGCCCTTGCTGTGGCCGTATTTCTCTTCGGTGCCGGCAGCAACTTCCGGATTGGAGGAGTAACCGCCCATATCCTTGCCCCATGCGGAGAATCCGTCAACGGTGCAGGTGATGTAAGCGATGAACGCACATGCAGTCCACGGGAGCGGGCTGTTGTCCGTTACGAACATGTAGTGGCAGTAGCCGTAGCCGCCGATGCCCTCATAGCCATCCTGATAAGCGGCGACCTTGATGTTGTTCTTGGAGACACCCTCGGACTCTTCGACGGAACGGAGCTTGGAGTAAACGAGCAGACCGAACTGATCGGTTGCGGACGATGTTACGAGCGTGTTGCAGATCGGACCGTCATCGGTTTGAGCGTTGTAGCTCTCGACCCACAGTTTGATCCAGGCAAGCGCGTAAGCGCCGTTCTCGCCAAGGCCAAGATCTTCCGCATCGCTCTGGAGAGAAGCGATGATCGGCTCAAAATATGCCTTCTTGTCGGCATCGAGCTTGTCGAAAGCATCTTTCAGATACGCGGCGTAGTTGTCTTTCGTCAGCATGTACAGGAAGTTTTTGCCAACGATCTCGGAGTCGATGTCCATGAACAGACCGTGCTCACCTTCTGCTACGAAATCCCAGCAGTTGGTATAGGTCTTGGATCCGGTGCAGTTGTACTCGAACACCTTGTTCAGAGTCTGCAGCGGGAGATAACCTTTATACGCGTCTGCGGTCGTTCCGTTGGCTTTTGCCCAGTCGAGCGGGATGAATGTGTCAAGGATGCCCGTGCGGACCATCTTGCTCTCAATCTGGTTGCCGTCCTGAATCAGGGTCGCGGCATAGGTTCCGACTTCCTTGAGGGAGTCAGCGGTGAGCTGATCGAAGATTTTATTGTTCTTCGGCTGTTGCCATTCGAACTCCATGGTATAGTTGGGGTCGATGCTCTGCAGATACTCGATGAACAGCGGAAGAGCGGATTTGCCACGGCTGGAATTGCCCAGACCATAGAAGGTCTTGCCGTTGGACTCTTCGATTGCCTTCTTGGCAAGCTCTTCAAGCGTCATTCCTTCAGCTTCCTTGATGATCTGCTGGACCGCGGAAAGGTTTTCAGCGGGCGCTGCGGGAGCTGCGGCCGGTTCTTCGGCTGCTGCTGCGGGAGCTGCGGCTTCTGCGGCTGGCTCAGCTGCGGGAGCCTGAGTCTGCGCGGGAACGGTTGTACCGCATGCGACGCAGGCGAAGACCATCAGAGAGGCCAACAATACAGAAATAAGTTTCTTCATACTTTTCCTCCTGAAAAATACTTTTTTGCGGAGAATCGATTCCCCGCCGAACGCATTATATCAGATTTGCCGTACTTTATATTATATATTTTCAAAACCGGCAAGCGAAACAGCATGTTCTGCGTTACTGAAAAGGGAGAGTTCTGCGACATCGATGACGCGAAATCCGTGTTCCAACAGAAGCTTCGCCGTGATACCGGTTCCCGGAATCTTTTTTCCGCTGAACGATCCGTCGTAGATCTCACGGACGCCGCAGCTCGGACTTCTGGACTGCAGAACGATCAAATCGGGCTTTTCTTCTTCTGCAATTCTCAGAACCGCAGCGGCTCCGCATCGAAATGCGGAATCGACGGATTTTCCGGTCCTGTCCGTGACAGTTCCGTTGACGATTTCGGCCGGTTCGCGCGGAACCGGAAGTCCTCCGAGCACTTCGGGACAGACCGGGATCACGTCATGCCCGCTGACAAACGCTAATAGTGCTTCCGAATAATTGCTTCCGCCGCTGTATTTTACTTTGATGCCAGTCAGACAGGCGCTCACCATGATTTTCATAAAACCGTCCTTTCCGGGAAACCGGGCTTCCGACCGGGTTTTCCGCAACGCAGAAAAAAGCCAAACCGGGGAAGAGATCCGCTTTGGTTTCCGAGAACGAAAAACGGGCGGATCCGATTGCGGCGGCCGTTTGTTCATGCAATAATAATTATAGGGGAGTACCGCGAATCAATTCAACTGGCGCACGGGAACGGCGAGCGAGGAGCGGAACGGAAGGGAAAGAACCGAAATGAAAAGATTCATAGCGATCATTCTTGCTGTGGTGATAATGACTGCATGCGTTCCGGCTGCGACGCAGGAACAACCTGCGGTGACGCCTGAAACCGAGCCGGTTCAGGGCCAGAAAGAGGCGCGTTTCCCGTCTTTTTCCACGGAAAATCTGGACGGCGATATCGTTACCGAGCAGGTTTTCGCCGGGAAGACTGTTACAATGATCAATATCTGGGGAACTTACTGCGGACCATGCATCAATGAGATGCCCGCCCTTCAGGAACTGAACAGTCAGCTTCCGGACAGCGCCCAGATTCTCGGGATTGTAGTGGATGTCAGCACGGACGATAAGGGCAATCTTCAGAATGCACGGAAGATCGCGGACGGAGCAGGGATCACGTTTGACAACCTGATACTGAGCGAGGAACTGGCCTGGGTGTTGAGCGGAGTTCAGTTTATACCGACTACTGTATTTGTGGATTCAGACGGACGGATGGTGGGGGAAGCTATCGTCGGAGCGAATACTCGCGCATATATAAACCGGCTGGAATCTCTGCTGGATGGATGGAACTATAAAGGATGACACCCGTTCTTCCCGCGCGGCTGCGCAGGGCGGGCGGAGGGATTAAAAGATACTGAACAACCGAGGGAGAAATATGATTATCGCAGGTCTGCAGAAACTGAGCCTTTTGGATTTTCCGGGAAAAGTCGCGGCCACCGTTTTTACGGGCGGATGCAATCTTAGATGCCCGTTCTGTCATAACAGTGAATTGCTGGAAGCTCCTCCGGCTTTGATGACTGCCGGAGAGTTCTTCGAGTTTCTTTCCGGACGCAAGGGAAAGATTGACGGCGTATGCATTACGGGAGGAGAGCCCTGCCTGCAGCCGGACCTGTGTGATTTCATGAAACAGATCAAGACGGCAGGGTTTGCGGTCAAGCTGGATACAAACGGGTGCTTTCCGAAGCACCTTGAGAACGCGCTGAACCAGAACCTGCTCGATTACGTGGCGCTCGACGTGAAAAACAGCGCGGAACAGTATCCTGCGACGACAGGAACGGAAAGGTTTGGAATCGATAATCTGCTCAGGAGCATCGAGCTGCTTCTGACGTCCTCCGTCCCGTTTGAACTGAGGACGACAGTGGTGGAACCGCTGCATACCGTGGAATCCTTTACAGGGATATGTTCTCTGCTTGGACCGCTGACGGAGCGGACAGGAAGGAAGATCCCGGAGTATTATCTGCAGCCTTTTGTGGACAGAGATACCGTTCCGTTCGCGGGACTGAAGGCGCCAAACAGGGAAAAACTGGCAGAATATGCCAAGATTCTGGCTCCGGTGGCTGAAAAAGTCAGAATTCGCGGATAACTATATCTTGTGGTTAAATATGAATATTTTGTCAATATCTTGTATCTTTTCGTTGACACGTCATACAAACGTTGCTATACTATGCTACGGTCAAATCCATTTCGGGATTTATTAGAGGATTGTGAGGGGTAAAAAAATGTACATGGTAGTGAAAAGGGACGGGAAAGTCGTCGATTTTGATATTGACAAGATCCGGGTGGCTATTACCAAGGCCTTCGATGCTCTTGAGAAGCAGTATCACCCCACGGTGATCAACATGCTTGCTCTGCAGGTGACGGCAGACTTCGAGAGCAAGATCCATGACGAGCATATTACGGTCGAGGATATTCAGGACAGCGTCGAGAAAGTGCTTTCCGAAGCGGGATTCGCCGATGTGGCGAAGGCATATATCCTTTACCGCAAACAGCGTGAAAATGTCCGGAACGTGAACTCCACGCTGCTCAACTACAAGGAACTGGTGGACAATTACCTGCGCGTCAACGACTGGCGCGTCAAGGAGAACTCAACGGTCACCTATTCCGTCGGCGGACTGATCCTCTCCAATTCCGGCGCTATCACCGCAAACTACTGGCTGAGCGAAGTCTATGACGCGGAGATCGCAAACGCTCATCGGAGCGCCGCGATCCATCTTCACGATCTCTCCATGCTGACAGGTTACTGCGCAGGATGGAGCCTGAAACAGCTGATTCGCGAAGGACTCGGCGGCATTCCGGGCAAGATCACATCCTCTCCCGCAAGCCACCTTTCCACCCTGTGCAACCAGATGGTGAACTTCCTCGGCATCATGCAGAACGAGTGGGCCGGTGCTCAGGCGTTCTCCTCTTTTGATACTTACCTCGCTCCGTTCGTCAAGGTCGACCATCTTTCCTACAAAGAGGTCAAGCAGTGCATCCAGTCCTTTATCTACGGTGTTAATACCCCTTCCAGATGGGGAACACAGGCACCGTTCTCCAACATCACGCTGGACTGGGTCGTTCCTGCAGACCTGAAAGATGTTCCCGCGATCGTCGGCGGAGAGGATATGGATTTCACGTACGGCGACTGCAAGGCGGAGATGGACATGGTCAACAAGGCGTTCATCGAGCTGATGATCGAGGGAGACGCCAACGGCCGTGGATTCCAGTACCCGATTCCCACCTACTCGATCACGAAAGACTTCGACTGGTCGGATACGGAAAACAACCGTTTGCTCTTTGAGATGACGGCAAAGTACGGTACGCCTTATTTCTCCAACTACATCAATTCGGATATGGAACCGAGCGATGTCCGCTCCATGTGCTGCAGGCTCCGTCTTGATCTCCGTGAGCTCCGCAAGAAATCCGGCGGATTCTTCGGATCCGGCGAGTCGACAGGCAGTGTCGGCGTTGTTACCATCAACCTTCCGCGTATCGCATATCTTGCCGCGGATGAGAAAGATTTCTATTCGCGTCTGGATAAGTTGATGGATATTGCGGCGCGCAGTCTGAAGATCAAGCGTGACGTTATCACGAAGCTGCTTGAGAACGGTCTTTATCCGTACACGAAGCGGTATCTCGGTACATTCGCGAATCACTTCTCCACAATCGGCCTGATCGGCATGAATGAAGTCGGACTGAACGCAAAATGGCTCCGCGCGGATCTGACACATAAAGAGACGCAGAAGTTTGCACAGGATGTGCTGAACCATATGCGTGAGCGGCTGAGCGATTATCAGGAGAAATACGGGGATCTCTACAATCTGGAGGCGACACCCGCCGAATCCACTACCTACCGCTTCGCCAAGCATGACAAGGAGCAGTATCCGGACATCATTACCGCTAACATGAACGGTACTCCTTACTATACGAACTCGTCCCATCTGCCTGTCGGCTATACGGATGATATCTTCTCCGCGCTCGATGTGCAGGACGACCTTCAGACGCTTTACACCTCCGGAACCGTATTCCACGCGTTCCTCGGTGAGAAGCTGCCCGACTGGAAATCCGCCGCGTCGCTGGTGAGGAAGATCGCGGAGAACTATAAGCTCCCGTACTATACCATGTCCCCGACCTATTCCGTCTGCGCCGACCACGGTTATCTTACAGGCGAGCAGTATGTATGCCCGATCTGCGGGCAGAAGACGGAAGTCTACAGCCGCATCACGGGTTACTACCGCCCCGTCCAGAACTGGAACGACGGAAAAGCGCAGGAGTTCAGAGACCGTCTTGTTTATGATGTTGTGCATTCCAACTTCCAGAAACGTGAGGTCAAACTTGAGAAGAGCGAAGCGGCGGAGCCGGTCAAAACAGCAGCTACGGTAGCCGGAGCTACGACGGATGTTCCCGTTATGTACGTCAAGGATCACTGCCCGAAATGTAAGGGCGCCGAGCAGAGATTCCGCATTGCGAAGGTCCCGTACAAGATGGTCAACTGTTCGGAGCATCTTGATATCGCCAGAGAACTCGGCATCACGCAGACACCGACCATTATCGATCCGGACGGAACAAGATACGTCGGCGAGAGCGCGGCGATCGACTGGATCAAGGCGCACAGGGCGGCGGTCTGCTGATCCGGTTTACCGGAATAGATCATCAAGAACCATGCACTTCGGCGCGTCCCGGTGCATGGTTCTGTTATGAAAGGAAGCATGGGGCGCTAGCGGCCACGATTGAAAGAAGGAGAGCGGAACGAATGTATGACATCATCATTATCGGCGGAGGACCTGCGGGTCTGACAGCCGCGGTTTACGGACGGAGAAACGGGAAGAGTGTCCTGGTGATTGAAAAGAGCGTGTTTGGCGGACAGATCGTCAATACGCCGAAAGTCGAGAACATTCCTGGATTTGCAGAGATCAGCGGTGACGAATTTGCAGACAAGCTTCTCGATCAGGCAATCGGACAGGGCGCGGAGGTCGCAATCGAAAATGTGACGAGCGTGGACAAAAGCGATGGCACTTTCCTTGTCGGAACGGAAGAGAGAAGCATCTATGAGGGCAGGACCCTCATACTGGCAACCGGCACGACGCACCGGGTGCTCGGGCTTCCCGGCGAGGAAGAGCTGATCGGGAACGGGATCCATTTCTGTGCTGTATGCGATGGTGACCTCTACAGGGACAAGGACGTGGTTATCATCGGCGGGGGCAACTCCGCCTTTGTCGAAGCAAACACGCTCGTTCAGACAGCGGGAAAGCTGACTATGCTGCAGGATCTGCCGAAATTCACGGCGGACGCGAAATCTCAGGAGACGCTGTTTTCACATCATAACGTGGAAACACATCTTTCCACGACCGTTATGGGGTACATAATGGAGAACGGAAAGCTCGCGGGGGTTTCATATCTCGAGGGCGGGGAAGAGAAGACGGTCAGATGTGACGGCGTCTTCCTTGCGGTCGGACTTATTCCGAACAACGCCCCGTTTGCGCACCTTGCACTCCTGAACCGCTGGGGATATTTTGAGGCGGACGAAACGGGCACGACGAGGACGGAGGGCGTTTTCGTTGCCGGAGACTGCCGGTCCAAGACGCTGAGACAGGTGGCGACCGCGTGTTCGGACGGCGCAAATGCGGCGATCAATGCCTGCAATTATCTTTCGGCGAAGTAACGCGCAGCCTGACGGCGGGATCCCGGACGAAAGCCGGCCGATCATATAACTAAGAAGCTTTTCCCGGCCGGGGTTTTTGCTCCGGCCGCTTTTTTTACAGGACTCCATGATGTTTTCGCTTTGTCTGTGCTACAGTTATTACATAAAGCAAGGTCAGTCACTGACGGGAAGGACTCTGAAATGAACGTTATCACTCAGAAAAAATTGGACAGTATGGAAACTTTGTTCGACGCGTCTCCGTCCGGCAGGGTTGCGATGCATGCTGTTGTCGGTCACGGTATCAATGCCGCTTCAAAGGACTGCGCTGTCGAGCGAAATGTACGCCATGATTTTTCTCTCAGCCTTGACCAGGGAGAGATCACGAACCAGAAAAGAAGCGGACGATGCTGGATGTTCGCGGCCTTGAACACGATGCGGATCCGCGTCATGAAGACGCTGAATCTTGAAAACTTTGAACTGTCCCAGGCTTATCCGCTCTTTTACGACAAACTGGAAAAGGCAAACTATTTTCTGGAGAGCATTCTGAAGACACTGGATGAACCGACCGACGGAAGGCTGATCGCGCATCTCCTCAGCGCGCCGCTCAACGATGGCGGACAGTGGGACATGCTCTGCAATCTGGTGGAAAAATACGGACTTGTTCCGAAGGATGTTTTCCCGGAAAGCGCCGCCTCCTCCGCAACGGGAGAGATGGACGCATATATGACGGAGAAACTGCGGGAGGACGCGTGTGTTCTCCGAACGGCGCATCAGCGCGGGATCTCTCTTAAGGAGCTTCTCGAGATGAAGGATGCTATGCTGGACTCGATCTACTACATGCTCTGCGTATGCCTGGGAAAACCGCCGAAGACGTTCACGTTCGAGTACAGGGATAAGGATAATGAATTCCACAGGGACGAGAACCTGACTCCAAAAGCGTTTTACGAGAAATACATCGGGATGGAGCTTTCGGAGTATATCAGTCTGATTAACGCGCCTACGGCGGACAAACCCTACTACCGCAGCCTGACGGTCCAGTTTCTTGGCAACGTCGCGGAAGGAAGACCCGTCAAATATGTCAATCTTCCGTCCGAGGAGCTGAAGAAGGCGGCAATCGCACAGCTCTCCGCAGGAGAGCCCGTTTGGTTCGGGTGCGACGTGGGGAAGCGGTCCGACAGGGATTCCGGAATCATGGATCCGGCAATTTTTGATCTTTCCGGGGTACTCGGAACGGAATTCAGAATGACCAAGGCACAGCGGCTGGACTACGGACAGAGCGTTATGACGCACGCGATGGTCTTTCAGGGCGTGAATCTGGATGAGAAGGGAAAGCCGAACCGCTGGAGAGTGGAGAACAGCTGGGGGGAGGAACCCGGAAAAAAAGGATACTATGTTATGAGCGATGCGTGGTTTGACGAATACAATTACCAGATCGTAGTCAACCGGAAATACCTATCAAAGGAGATTCTGGAGGCATATGACGCCGATCCGATCGAACTGAAGCCGTGGGATCCGTGCGGATCTCTGGCAAGATAATGAAGCGGCTTGCAGTCCGAAAGAATGACCGGAGCGGGAGCTAAACATTAGAACAGTCCGAACCTCGAATATCAGATTCAACGGGATTCGGACTGTTTATTTATGCATGGACCCGAGGATGGGCACGAAAGACTCTGCTGAACGGACTATTCTCCAAAAGATTTCAGAAAACAGGAGACCGCTTCGCTGACACGGGTCTTTTTCCAGATCATGAAGATCTCTTCGTATTCATTTTCACCTTCAAGCGGAACAAAAATCAGATTTTCCGCATTGTTCAGTTTCTCAATCGTATAGGACGGGAGGATCGTGATACCCTCTTCCGCGGCGACCATGATGAGCAGGCTTTCACAGTCGCTGCTCTGAAGCGCAATGCGGGGCTGATAGCCGGCTTCTTCATAAAGCGCCATGAAACGGGCGTCGCCGAAGGAGTCCTTGTTTCCCGCAGGCGTCATATAGAGAATCGTTTCATCCTTCAGGTCTTCTCTCCGCAGTGATTTGCGCATGGCGAACGGATGGCTTCCGTAAAGGGCGACTGTCAGCGGGGACCGCAGATCGAGGCGGTATCCGGTATCCTCGTGCTGTCGGAGGTTGGTGCTGTCCCAGGCAAAGATGACATCCAGCTTGTCCTGCTCAAGAAGTTCGGCGAGCCGGTCGGTGTTATCCCGCACACATGTAAAGAGAATATTGGGATACGCGAGATGAAAAACGCGGAGCCTTGCGGAAAGATCGCTTCGCTCGTAACCTTTCTCATATCCGATCCGGATCAGGCCTGAGAGCCCCGCGGAAGCTTCCTGCGTGCGGATGACAGCCTCGTCCATTCTGCCGAGGACTGCCCTCGCTTCGTGATAAAACACCTTTCCGGCATCGGTCAGTTCAATCGGCCGTTTTTCACGGCTGATCAGCTTTACGCCCAGGCTGTTCTCCAGAAGACGAATCTGCTGGGTTATGGCGGTCTGGCTCAGAAAATGCTGTTCCGCCGCTTTTGTGAAACTTCTGCAGGATGCGACGGAAACAAAGTACTGAAGCTGGTTCAGCGTCATGGGAGCTCTCCTAAATATAAGAATATCTTATATTATCATTGGAAAAGCGCACTTGTCAAAGCGGTATTCAGGGAATATAATTCGTTTAAATTATTTTTAGGGAGATCGTTGCCGTGAAAACCGTACTGATACACATCCGCCGGAACACTATGCATTGCCTGGAGCTTGTAACCGGCACGTTTCTGACGGCGGCGGCTTTCGGGCTGATCATCATTCCGCAGGGTTTTTCTTCGGGAGGGGTGACGGGACTTGCGCGGCTGACGGCAGCATCCCTGTGCCTCCCGCTTCCTGTCATCGTTATGGTATATAATTTGACGCTGCTGGCGCTCGGTTATTTCCTGTGCGGAAAGCGCTTCGCGTTGAAAACCGTTTTTTCCAGCCTAGTGTTTCCGGTTCTTCTTGACTTCTTCTCGGATGTCGCATGGGCAGCCCCTTCCGGCATCGCCGGCGCGCTGACTGCCGGGCTTCTGCTTGGAAGCGGAGTCGGCCTTACGATCAGAAGCGGGGCGTCTCTTGGCGGGTTCGACGTTGTCGCGATCGTTTTGGACCGGCGTTTCGGGATTCCCATGGGTGTTGTTCTGTGCGCCATCGACTGCACGGTTATTGCCCTGCAGTCGATTGGAAACCCGATTCCGGAAACGGTTTACGGGATTCTTGCCATCGCAGTGAGCGCAGTTCTCACGAAGCCGGTATCCATGACGGGAGTGAAAAAACAGCTTGCCCTTTCATGATGCAGGGCGAGGCTTCAAAGTAGCAACCATACGGACGCTTTATTTTCTGCAGCAGCACCGGATCGCTTCGGCGGTGAAGGAGGCCGTTCCTTCTCCGCCGGCGGCATCGATGTTCTTTGTGAAATCTCCTCCGCTTTTATATGCGCCGGCCAGGCTCAGGAGAATCTCATCCGTACAGTTATACATATGATCCGAAATATACTTTTGGAGTTTCTTAACCTGTGCCTGCGGCCCGGGTCCGTCGGGAGGCAGGTTTTTCATCTGCCCGAATTCGGCGAACAGACGCATTAGCCCGTCCGCGAACACACTGTAATCGCGCCGTGTCCAGTTTTTGGTTTTGTCTTCATATTCCCGGAAGGCTTCCGTGTTTCCCCATTCTGCTTTAGCCTGCTTTTCATATTCCTTTAATTTCTGTGAATCAAACGCGGTGAAACTCATGTGATCGATCCTCTTTTCTTTTATGTCGTTCGCATAATGGATTAATTGTTCCAGATGTTCCTTGCGCAGCTCCAAAAGCCTTATCTGCTGATCCAGGGCCTTTTCCCGGTTATAGTTCGGATCCGTCATGATCGCGCGAATGTCTTTTAAAGGAAACTGCAGTTCCCTGAATAGCATGATCTGCTGGAGCAATTCCATAGAAGCATCATCATACAGCCGGTACCCTGCCTCTGTGCGTTCCGCGGGCTGTAATAATCCGATCCTGTCGTAGTACTGAAGCGTGCGGATACTGATGCCGGTCAGTCTGCTGACCTCAATTACTGTCATCACGGGACGAATCACCTCCGTACGGGCTAAATATAAACTATTACGTTACGTAAGTGTCAATAGGCTTTCTCTGCCGATTTTGAATAATACATCCGGACCGACCGAATAAGAACCCGGATAGCAAGCATATGTTCGCGGAATCAGAAAAGAGTGGATGATATCCTGTTCCATTCGTGATAATATATAATTCGAGGCCGGCTGATGGGGATTGCCACGGAAACCGCCGGTTCATTTCTCATATCATGATTATTGATAATATTGTGATTCGAAAGGAGCCTTCTATGATCTATTTGTTATTCAATCCAAAGGCGAACAATTCCAAAGGAGAACAGGACGCCAGAGAATGGGCGAAAGCGCATAATGTTGACGCCGAGTTCATCAGTCTTCTGGATATTCAGGATATGAAGCGGTATCTTGACGGCCTTAAGGAAGACGACGAGGTGATTCTGACAGGCGGAGACGGAACGGTAAACTGGTTTGCCAACGACGTGTATGGCTATGAATTCAAAAACAAGGTTTATTACGCGAAATGCGGAAGCGGAAATGACTTCTGGCGGGACAACGAGGCACGTGCGAAAAACGATAGAATAGACTTGGGTCCGCTTCTGAAGAATCTGCCGCTGATAACCGTCAATGGGGTTCAGAGACGTTTCCTGAACGGAATCGGTTACGGACTGGACGGAGAAACGTGCAGGGTCGGGGATATTCAGAGGGCGACTTCCGACAAGCCGGTCAACTACTCCAGCATTGCCATCAAACTGCTGCTGGGAGGCTATAAACTGAACAAAGCGACCGTCACGGTTGACGGAGTTACGGAAAAGTACGAGAACGTCTGGCTGGCATCGACGATGAAAGGCCGCTTTTACGGCGGAGGCCTCATGGTCGCTCCCGATCAGGACCGTCTCAATGAAGACGGACTGGTTACTTCCGTGACGATATATAAGAAGAGCCGACTGATTACTCTGATGAGATTTCCTTCCCTGAACAAGGGAGAACATGTTCTGAAGAAAGACTGGGTCACGGTGAAGACCGGGAAAAAGGTAACGGTATCCTTTGAGGAACCCTGCGCGCTTCAGATCGACGGAGACGTAATCGAAAACGTTCTGACCTATACCGTGGAAACAGGAGTATAACGGATGGATCGTTATGACGTCATAGTAATAGGTGCCGGAAACGGCGGTTTGGCCGCCGCCTGCACCGTTTTAAACGCAGGTAAAAGCTGCCTGGTGTGTGAAAAACATAATCTGCCCGGCGGATTTGTGACAAGTTTTGTCAGGGGAAGATTTGAGTTTGAAGCATCGCTGCATGAGTTCAACGGAATCGGTACGCCGGAGCAGCCAGGAAGTACAAGGGAACTATTTGAAAAGCTTGGTGTCGCGGACAAGATCGAATGGATCCAGCTGAAGGACGCTTACCATCTGATATCCAAGGAAGAGGGGTATGACTTTGTTATGCCGTTCGGCTATGAGGCGTTCGCCAAAGCCAACAACAAGCTTCATCCGGACGGGGAAAGATATATAAGGGAATTTTTTGCGCTGTGTGAAGAAATCCGGAACGCCATGGCATATATCGGCGAAATGAAAGGGAAACCGGATCCGAAGGTCATGGCGGAACGCTTCCCCAACTATCTTGCGTGCGGCTCATACTCGGTCAATGAAGCCTTTGAGGCGCTGGGATATCCGAAGGCCATCGTGGACAATCTGAACACCTATTGGTGCTATCTGGGCGCGGACGGCAACAGCATGAGCTTTCTGCACTATGCCAATATGATTTACAGTTACTTCTCCAAAGGTGCTGCAATTCCGAAACACCGTTCGCATGAGCTGTCGCTTGCCTTCGAGGAGCGGATCCACGAACTGGGCGGGGAAATCTGGTTCAACAGTGAAGTGACCAATATCCTGACGGATGAAAACGGACATGTTAGCGGGATCCGGCTGAGGGACGGCAGGGAGATAGCCAGCCGCCACGTGATCGCCAACTGTTCGCCCCATCTTGTCTACGGGAAAATGATGGATCCGAAGGCGGTTCCGGAAAGAGCGCGCAAACTAACCAACTTCCGCAAGTTCGCGGGAAGAGGATTTACCGTTTTCATCGGATTGAATAAAACGGCGGAAGAGCTTGGTCTGAAGGACCATAATTACTTCATCTATGATACGTGCGACAATACAAGACAGTATGCCAGCATGAAAAAACTTTTCAACTCTGCCGCTCAGGCGACTGTCTGCCTGAACAACGCTGATCCGGATTGCTCTCCGAAGGGGACCTGTATCGTTTATATGACGACGTTGTTTACCGAGGATGTCTGGAGCAATGTCAAAGAGGAAGATTATTTCAAGACAAAGAATGAGATTGCCGCGTCCATGATCCTGCGTTTTGAAGAGGCGACCGGAGTCAGTCTTCGCAATCATATTGAAGAGATTGCTGTTGCGACCCCGCAGACCTATGCGCGTTACTGCGGTCATCCACAGGGCGTGATCTACGGTTATGAATCACAGTATTACGACGGCTTAATGAACCGGATTCAGATGGTCGAAGAAGACCGATTCGTTCCGGGACTCAGGATTGGCGGCGGCTACGGGGAAAGACTGCTGGGGTATCCGAGCAGTTATAAATCCGGAGCAAACGAAGCCGGAAGAACACTAAGGGACATGGCGAAGGGGGGAGACTGACATGATCTTTCAGCGAAGCAAAAACCCCGGGGAAGATATACAGCGCTTCCTTTCCATGACAGCAAAGCGGCGTCAGCTGATTGATGAAAGCCCCGATGCCCTTCCCGTAGCGGATTATCCGGTCAACCAGCTGTCCAGAACACTGCATCCGGGCATGTTCAAGGCCGTGATCGCGAAAAAGGAAAAAGCAGGGAACAATTCCGCAAAGATTACCCTGAAGCCCTTGAACGGCGGACAGTTTCCATACTTCCGGGCCGGTCAGTTCATTACTCTGTCCAGCCGGGTCGGCGGCAGCTTTCTGACCAGAGCTTACTCGCTCGCGTCTTCGCCTGCTGAAGCGCTCCGGGGAATTATGGAAGTCATCGTGCAGGAGAGCGGTCTTTATTCCGGATACCTGATCAGGCAGGCTGAAATCGGGGAAACCGTTACTGTCGGGGAGCCAAGCGGAGATTTCTATCATGACAGCCTGAGAGACCGGAATCATATTCTTGCCGTAGCGGGAGGCAGCGGTGTCACTCCGTTTCTTTCCATGATGAAGGCGGTCAAGGAGGGAAGCGAGGATTTCTGCATGACACTGCTCTACGGAGTAAGAACTCTAGGAGACGCGCTGTTTGATCCGGATGACTTCCAGGACGAAAAAATCCGGATTGAATTGATCCTTTCGGAAGAAAAGAGGGAAGGCTACCGTCACGGATTTATCGCATCGGATATCTTAAAGGATTATATCGACGGAGAGACCAGCATCTTCCTGTGCGGACCGGATGCAATGTACCGGTATGTCGGCAGCGAACTGGAGCGACTCGGCATCGATACGTACGCTGTCAGGCGTGAACATAATTCGATTGGCAGACGCACGGTCGCCGAGGAAAAAGAATTCCTTCTTACGGTTCATATCCGTGATGAGCGGTATATTCTGTCTGCCCGGAACGATGAGACGCTTCTGACAGCGATGGAAAGAGCCGGGATACCGGCGGTCAGCCGCTGCCGTAGCGGCGTCTGCGGATTCTGCCACAGCAGGCTGATCACGGGTGAGTTCGCCATTTCCAATCATGAGGATCACCGGCGGTCAGCAGATGTCAAATTCGGCTACTTGCATCCGTGCTGCAGTTATCCGGAATCCGATATGGAGATCGAGATACCGATTTTTAACGTATAGTCTGAGGGAGACGACGGAATGACGCTGTTTATCATCATCTATCTACTGGCATTGTGCTGCTACTTTTATACGAGAACATCAGGAAACAAGAAATACAGAGCCATCAATAAATATATTATGGCCACCATGTATCTTGTCTTTGCGTTTGTCACGTTCCACCGCAAATATGAGCTCGTCAGTCATGAGACCATCCTTTTGCTCGCTTTATTCCTTGCCTGGATGGGAGACGTCTTTCTGGTTTTCGATTTTGGAAGGGGCGGGGACTTTTTCCTGTGCGGGAATTACGGCTTCATTACCTACTATATTGTTACGTTTTATCATAACGGACTGAAGCTGGGCAATTTCTGGTGGGCATTCGTCATAGCGTGGTGCATGCTGACCGGGTTTATTCTCGGATGCCAATATAAACCCGATGTTTTTAAGCTGGGGAAGATGAGGTGGCCGATGACGCTTTACTTGAGTTCCATTTTTTCGCACGGCATGTGTGGTCTTGCTGCCATCGTGCTGCTCCCGGGCACCCGTTTTGTAATGATGGGCATCGGCTCACTGCTGTTCATGGTTTCCGACATGATTCTGACGGTCGACCGGTTTATCGTGAGAGGAAACAAATGGATCGTCAGAGCAAACAGCCTGACTTATTTTACCGGGCTGCTGCTGATTGTTCTCAGCATGACTTTCTGATAAAGAAAACCGCGGACGGGGATATTGATTCTCCGGCATCCCGGCGGTGTCTGCAAACAAAATGGAAGAAACTGTGAAAAACAAGAAGGAAAAGGATCTTTATTAAAGTGGTGCTATCGGCTATAGGAATTCTTGCGGGGATCTTTCTGATTCTGCTCATAACAAACTTGGGGTTTTCCCTTGCGCTTCGCCGCTATATCCGATCGTTCAAGCCGATTGAGTATAATGAAGAGGATCAGATCGTTCCCGAATTCGACAACGAACTGGGACATTATACGGTACGGACCGACCGGGATCTGAAAGTCATGATGCTGACGGATATACATATCGGAGGAGGGTTCCGGAGTTATAAAAAGGATAAAAAAACGGTTTTTGAACTGATTACCATGCTTCAGAAGGAGAAGCCCGATTTGGTAATCCTCTGTGGAGACAATGCGTTCGCGGTTCCGGGACCGAAATATCACGGCGGCGGAACGCTCAACAACAACATGGTTGCAAAAGACGTAATCGAGATATTCGAGCATGAACGCGTATATTACACGACCGTTTTCGGAAATCATGACACGGAGAAGTTCGACTATACGGACCGTATGCATCTCGGAAGGACCTACCAGAACGGTAAGCTGAAGTACAGTCTGTTCCGGTCCGAGTTTTCCGATCCGGAAGCGAGACGGCCGAGCGTTACAAATCAGATTCTTGTTGTGAAGAACGCAGACGGAAGCATCGGGAAGCTGATCCTTTTGATCGATACGAATGACTATATCGACGGCAGGTTCTCCTCAAGTTTTAACCAGAAATATGATACGATCCACGAATCCCAGATCAAATGGGCGCAGAAGGAGATCCTCGCGCTATCTGAAAAAGCCGGTTTGAAAAGCGGAGCGGCATTGAAAACACTGTGCTTTTTCCACATTCCGATCGGCGAATATGAGACGGCATACAGGGAACTTACTTCACATGGCTTTGAGGATACGGATTCCAGCTCGTACGTGGGTGGTATCTGGGACGAGCGGATCAATGCTGAAATAGGAGGCAGAATCTGGTTCGGCGGCTGCTATCGTAAGGATACGGAACCGGAACATGCCGACGGCTTTTTTGAGGCCCTCGGTCCCGACGGAATCAACACGCTTGAGGCGTGCTTCTGTGGGCATGACCATGTCAACAGCGCCGTGGTCCGGTATAAGGGAGTCTTACTCGGCTACGGACTGTCGCTGGATAACAATGCGTATAAGGATATCTGGCATTATGGGCTGCAGAGGGGATGCACGGTTTTTACGCTGAAGGACGGCGGCGACTGGTCATATATGCAGAAAAACGCTTATCTGGACTATAAGATCCCTGCCGACGCTTTTTACCTCGTACGACTAGATGCACATCTTTATCCAAACCATGTTCCAAAAGACCGTTAACAGAGAGGGAAAAGTCCCCGAAGCAGTCTGTTTCGGGGGCTTTTTGCGTTATAGGCGGTGCCGGCAGCAAAGATGTGCTAATACTTTATGAGAAAAACTCATATGGCGGACAGTCCGGCTGGAAAACGGCTGAAACGAAGTGCGGCAAGGCGAAACACGGCAGACGTGCTCTTACAGGAAGGATTTATGATGTGATAAAAGTGCTTTTTATCTGCCATGGCAATATTTGCCGGAGTCCTATGGCGGAGTTCGTGATGAAAGACATGGTCTGCAGGAGAGACCTTGAGGGCAGATATGAGATAGCTTCGGCGGCAACAAGCCGTGAAGAGATCGGCAATCCGGTATACCCTCCTGCCAGGCGGAAGCTTGCCGAAAACAGAATAAGCTGCGCTGGTCATCATGCGAGACAGATGACAAGGGAAGATTATCAGCATTATGATTTGATCGTGTGTATGGACCGTAGCAACATCAGGAACGCATACAGGATTACGGAAGGCGATCCCGAGGGGAAAATCTCTCTGCTTCTGGACTATACCGACCGGGCAGGAGAAGAGGTTGCGGATCCATGGTACACAGGAGATTTTTCCGCAACCTGGCAGGATGTGACTGAGGGGTGCGCGGGATTGATCGACAAAACGATACAGCAGGGATGCAGGCGATAAAGCGAAGCTGAAAGCTTATTTCAAACGGATTGAGAATCCCCCGAACACGCAGATTGTTCGGGGGATTTGTGTAGGCGGCACAGTATCAGATCCCAGATCAGTCGCTGAACACAGCGTCGTAATACGCTTTCATGATTTCCGCGACCGAATCTGCGGCGCCGACGAGGATCACCTGGCATAGCCCGCGATCCCATCCATAGGAAAACCGGATGTCAGCGGAGTCCTGTATTTTTTTACAGAAAAATGCCGAGATCGCGTTGCCCTTCGCCACGGAAGAAGGAACATCCAGAATGACGCAGGAACGATCACATTTCTTGTTTCTGTCTG
>JAFPXU010000124.1 GCA_017394605.1 Clostridia bacterium
CTGTACCCGAAAATTGGCCAGACTTGAATGATCAATTCTTTCCGGGCAAAACCAATACAGTTGAATTATTCCTGAACTTGGGGACAAATGAAAAGAGCTGCCTCAAATGCTCTTTTTGGTAGCTTTTGAGACAGCCCCTTTTTCATACCTGTCGGAAAGCGCAGGCATTTCCGTCCTCCCCAGGCAGGATATATATTTCCCGAACATGGCGTTTCCGCCTTGCGCGGACCGCTTTCCGGGGAATAGAATGAATCCATCAAATCACGGATCCGCGTCCTTCCTGTCAACGGAACGGCGCAGCAAAGGAGCAGTTTTCAAAATGGAATCGTACGCCGACAGAACAGGTATCGTGGTGATCGGCGCCACGTTCGTGGACATCAAGGGATATCCCTACGCGCAGTTCATCCCGGGCGGAAGAAACGCGGGCAGCGTGATCGAAGTGCACGGCGGCGTCTCCCGCAACATCGCCGAGGATATCGCAAACGTCGAGCTTCGCCCGACATTCATCAGCGTGGTGGACGGGAGCGGACTAGGAGCGGACGTCATAGAGCATCTGAAAAGACACCGCTGTAATACGGACCATATCCGAAGAGTGAAGAACGGTCTTGGAACCTGGCTCGCGATCTTTGACAACGGCGGGGATGTAATCGCCTCGATCTCTAAGCGGCCTGATCTGTCCGAGATCGAAAACATTCTAATCGAAGAGGGCGACTTCATTTTCTCGCGTGCGGACAGCGTCGCCGTGGAATTTGACATCGAGGTCCCCATCCTGAAACGGATCCTTTCCCTCGCCGAACGGTACGGGAAGAAGGTCTACGCTCCCGTTTCCAACATGTCGATCGCTGTGGAACGCAGAGATCTTCTCAAGCGCGTCGACTGCATCGTCTGCAATCTGGAAGAAGCCGGTATCCTGTTCTCGGAGGACTTCGGAGACCCGGATCCGGAGGAAATGAAGAAACTCCTGCTCGAGCGGATCGCGCTTGCCCAGATCCCCGCCATGGTCGTCACGATGGGCGGACACGGCGCTGTCTACGCGACGCTGCAGGGCGAATGCGGATTCAGTCCAGCGCAGAAGGTGAACGTCAACGACACGACCGGCTGCGGAGACGCGTTCTTCGCGGGCATCGCGATCGGCCTGACCTATGGCAAAACAATGGAGGAGGCCTGCCGGATCGGTACCAGGCTGGCTTCCTCCGTCATCGTCACGGACGAGAATGTCTGTCCGAGATTCCTGCCCGCCGAATTCGGACTGGATGTGAATCGATAAGACAATAAATCGATCTATAACGGCATGACCGGGTCTCAGCACCCGGTCATTGTTTTAAACGCTTCCTTGAACGCCAGATAGTTTTCGCTCTCGCTTCCGGCATGGAACACGGCGTATTCGATCGTCTCAAAGCACCGGCGGTATTCCTCCGTGATCTGGCGGAATACATCCGCCACGAGCCGGGGCGGATTGTGGAACGCGCCGCATCCGAACGCGCCTAAAATCAGCACATCGTTTCCCTCCGCGGCAGCTTCCCGGAATATCCTCCGGATCCTGGATTCCAACAGAGCGCGGAATTCCTCTTCTGGTATTTCCGCTGATTCCATTTCCTCAAACGGATTGAAGTGATGACTCCATCTGAGATCCGGGGCGGCGCAGGTAATGACGTTCACGGGGTACCAGTCCTTCTTTTCAAGCCGTTCTGGCATGTCCGTATCCGTCTTGATGACCAGAACGTCCGGCGAGTAGATCATGTCGTCGTTATTCAACGGATTGCGCTTTTCCCTGTGCGGGTCATAATAGCCGTTCCACATCTCCTTTGTGTCCAGGCAGGGATACAGCGTGCTGCAGCGGCAGATGCTTTCCTCCTGCGCCCCGGATCCCCACAGGACGCCGCCTCCGGGATTGACCGCGGACGCGAAGTTCAGAACGCATGTCTTTTTCCCCTTATACGCGTGCGCCGCCTCCAGCGTCCGTTTGCCCGACACCACGACCGCGCAGTCCTTTTCTCTTGTGACAGCAGGCGCAGGGACCGTCTCCTCCTCCAGGATGAGTTCCTGCTTCCGTCTGGTTGCGGCGACGGCCGTCATCAGCTCCACGGATCCGAGATAGAAGCACTGCGTGTCATGAAACACCTCCTTGTTCCGGTCCTTTCTGCTCATCAGCATCTTCGGTTCCATTTTGCACAGTTCTTCGATCCATTCTCTTCTCTGGATCACGGAAAGCCAGTCCTTTGGAATCGCTTCGTACCCGTAGTAGAGCCCGGCGAGCCCGCCCGCGATCGCGCCGACCGTATCGGTATCTTCGCCCAGATTGACCGCTTTCAGTTCGCATTCCTCGAAGCTTTCGGTCGTGATGAGGGACCACACCGCCGCCTCGATCGTATCGACCACGTAGCCGGAGCTCCTGATCGCATCCTCCGGCGTCTCCCGGAAGACGCGGAGGTCGCGGAGCCGGTCGTAATAGGCAAGTTCCGTCAGATTGGATTCCCTCTGCTCGTAGAACCGGAACCCTCTCTCCAGTCCGTTTTCCAGCCGTTCGATCAGCGATCCCGTATCTCCGATCCGCGCGCAGGTCATGAAAAAGTGACTCAATGTCAAATGTTGGGGTTGAGATAAAAGAAATCAAGTAAAATCAAGTTCAAACAGGAGTCTTGCATGAAAGTGTGAGACTCTTGTTGTATTCAGGCATGTAAAGGAAAGGAA
>JAFPXU010000125.1 GCA_017394605.1 Clostridia bacterium
CCGCCTATGCGCCGCCGGACGGGATTCCGCAGCTGATTGACGCAACCAACGCGCTCATGCCGGAAGGCAGCAGAGCTGCCGCACATGATCTTGCGCAGTTTATTCTGAACAGAAAACGGGTGCTCGCGCAGTCCATTGTCGGTGCGGCGACCGCCAGTGCTGTCGTAGTCGGCGCCGTCCCGCTTCCCGTTCCGGACGGGGTGATCCTCACACCTACGGAAGTCATGGAGGTCAACAGCCTCGCCAAGGTCTATGGTATCGAAGGAAAAGCCGGCAGCAAGCATTTTTTGAATTCCATCATCGAAGCCGGGACAGTCGGCATGGTGGCGAAATCGATCATCAATATGCTGAAGGCCATTCCGGGCGTGAACATCGCCGCGAGCGTTCTCAACGCGATTATCGCCGGTGTGATCGTTGCCGTGATCGGGGAAGGCTCCATCTATGCTTTCGAACAGGTTTACCTCGGCAAGAAATCCGTGGAGGATACAGACTGGGTCAAGAAGATCATCGAATCCAGAATTACGGAAACCGTAATCGGAAAAGCGAAGCCAATTCTCGAGAAGGTAAGCGGCTCTTCCGATAAAAAAGAGTTGCTGCAGGCGGTAGTGGAACTTGTCCAGGCGATAATCGGAAAACCGCTGAACCCGGGCAGTGGTTCCGGAAGGGAATAATCAGCATGAAAACAATTTACCTTGCAGGAGGATGTTTCTGGGGAACCCAGAAATTCTTCGACCAGTTCACGGGCGTTGTCGGAACGTCCGTAGGATATGCCAACGGCGGAACGGAAAATCCGTCTTATCAGGATGTATGCCGGGGCAGCGGCCACGCGGAAACCGTCCGGATCGATTTCGACGAGGATAAGCTCTCGCTCACGGATCTTCTGGAATACTACTTCATGGCGATTGACCCTACATCCGTCAACCGTCAGGGGGGAGATTCCGGAATCCAGTACCGTACGGGAATCTATTATTCCGACGAGGGCATGCTTCCGGAAATCAAAGCGTTCATGGCGCGCAAGCGGAACGAATACGCGGCGCCCCTTGCCGTGGAAGTAGGAAAACTTCTGAACTTCTATGACGCGGAGGAATACCATCAGAAGTATCTCAATAAAAATCCCGGAGGCTACTGCCATATCCCGGACCGTCTCTTCTCTCTGGAAAACGGGGCGGATTCCTGATTTCTCAGTTATGATACGGTCTCCGGCAATGCCTGTTTGCGGGGGAACAGGAATCACGACAGCTTATTCTTCATAATACGGGGCGGCTTCGGCAGGAGCTGCCTTTTCTTCCGGCATCATTCCCGCCACGTACCGGATTTTCACCAAATCCGTGGTGTTTTTCACCGGATCGGCAGTAGAAACGCGGACGATTCGGATTTTATAATGATGGTGTCGGGTGAGTCATCACCTGAAACCAACGAATCACATTCAGGAGGATAGCAACATGTTTGAAGATCTCGTAGAAGCAACCCCCGAAGAACTCGCCGGCGTGTCCGGAGGATTTGGCGGCACAAGGTACTATGTTTACACCGTAAAGAAGGGTGATAACCTGACCGTTCTCGCAAGACGCTTCGGAACAACGGTAGACGCGATTTATAACCTCAACCGCGACAAAATCAAGGACAAAGACCTGATCAAGATCGGCTGGAAGCTGATCATCCCAATCAAAGTCTGACGCTTTATTTCCCGAACACGGCCGGAAAACGGCCGTGTTTTTTGTGCGCCGGTGCATCTGACCCTATAGCCCCGTAGCGGACATTGCTTTTCCGTATCCTCTGTGCTACGTTAATGTCAGTTTCTTGGAGGAGGTGCGTCATATGCTTGTCCGCGGGATGAGATGGGGATATGAAGGTGATGACTGCGCATGCGGAATGGGAGAGGGAAGCACGTTTGCGGAAATCATGGTAACGGATGAAGAAGGGAGAAACTGGTTCGTTCTGGTTTCCAAGATTCTGGAATTTGAACGTTTCTATATCGCTCCGGTGTCTCTGTTCGATCTGGAAATGCATCTCTTCGACTATGAAGTCAACTACGATTATGAATCGGCCAAAATCAAGGAGGCCCTGACCGAAGAGTATTCCTGCAGGGAGGGCGTTATGCCCGAAGCGATCCTTTCCTCCCCGTTTTACGGCACCGTAAAACTCGGAAGGCTTGCAGTCAGGGAATGTGAAAAGCTCGGAGACCCCGACGAAGCCGGCGCCCGTGACTTTATCTCCGCTTATCTCGGTCTCAGTCCCGAAAGCGAAGAGATTCCCGACCCGTAAATCCCGCGACGGTCCGCATTCGTTTATGAAAAGAGAAAAGGGAGCATATCGTACGCTGATATGCTCCCTTGTTTTCTGTTGCAGCGCGGACACGGGATCCGTCCGTATGTTTTACCGATTCATTCCTGCCGTATCCGTTACTGCCCTCTAATATTCTCATACTCCCAAACAAAGCTGAAATCCGTGGCGCTTGCCGATCTGGATGATTTAACGCCGGTGACCTTATAGGACTTGCCCGGCGCGATATCCCGCACAACGGTTTCCACGGTCTCAAGCACTCTGTCCGCGCCCTTTACCTTATAGGAAAATGAGAACTGCACCTTCAGGTCGAACGTATACGGCGTATTGTTCGTCAGAGAAAGCGTCACGCTGTTGGAATCCGCACGTGCGCTGATCAGTCCGGAATTGACCTGATTCTGAATGTCAGCGTCGATTGCGGCAAGACCTTTTACCGAGGTCTTGAGCGCGTCATATCCGTCGATATAACAGGCGATGAACGGCGCACTGTCTGAACATAGACCGTAGTCCCTGTAGAGAACGTTAAGAATCGCGTACCTTTCCACCTCCGACTGCAGCCATGCGAGCTGCCCGGCGGTATCTTTCAGTCCGGTAGCGGCAAGTTCCCGCCGGAGCACGTCAGAATACCGGATAGCGATTTCCTTCAGATCGCTGTCGTAAAACTCTTTGGTGCGGTACTTTTCAATATATCCCTGTTCCATCAGGACAAGTTTATGCTTTTCGTTATCCGCCGAAGCGCGGACACGCGAGATTGACGCGGAAGATGCGTCTTCCAGGAAGGAGCTGTCCGCAAAGTTGGACCCCGCCTTCATTCCTTTGCTTCTGCGAAGGAGTTCCTGACTGTTTTTATAGGACGGAATCTTGGAAAAACAGTTGGCCGCAAGAGACCAGTTCTTATCATCCATGGAATGCTTTCCGATCTCATACAGATTCTGCGATGCGGTCTCAGCATATTCCGGATAATTCAGAAGCTGCGTATACCAGATGTACGCTTCCTTGTACTTTGAAGCGGACATCGTTTCGGATCCGAGTCTTTCAAGACATGCGGGAACTCTTTCGGCGGAATCCTTGTATTCCCCGAGTTTCTGATAAATCGTCAGCGCGCGCTCATATGCCCCGCCGTTAAACAGCTGGCCCGCCTTTTTATAATCCGTGCTGTTGCATCCGACAAGCAGGATCATCAGCACAAGAAAGAATACGGCCGCCCCGCGTTTCATGAAATTCCCCTCCGCCTGTTGCACTTCCTGTTAACAGTATATCAAAGGACGCCTCGCGAAAAAAGGGCAATGCGCAATACGATCTCTTTCATTGAGGCGCTTTTCAAACCGTTCCGTCTCCTCTTTCCCGACCGATTGCGCACCGCAAAACGCTGTGATAGTATATAATTCAAATACCAAGACCGCTTGGCAATTCTTACGGTGGGGGGAGTGTTGGAAAAATGGAAAAACGCGAACATCTCGGCAGCCGGCTGGGATTCATTCTGCTGAGTGCGGGATGCGCGATCGGTGTCGGAAACGTATGGAAATTCCCGTGGATGACCGGTCAGAACGGCGGGGGCATTTTTGTGCTGATCTATCTGATCTGTCTGCTTGTGCTCGGTCTCCCGGTCATGGTCGCGGAGTTTTCCATGGGACGCGCGGCACAGCTGAGTCCCGTGAAAATGTATCAGCCGCTGGAGCCCGCAGGCAGCAAATGGCATATCCACGGCTGGTTTATGCTGCTTGGCAACATCTGCCTGATGGCATTCTACACGGTCGTCGCAGGACAGCTTCTGAACTATTTCTTCAAATACGTCGTCGGAGCGACACAGGGCATTTCCTACGCTTCCATGAACGCGAGTCCCGTGCAGAACGTGGTGTTTTCCTTTATCATCATCGCGGCGTGTTTCGGGATCCTCTCCTTTAATTTTCAGGGCGGACTGGAACGCGTAACGAAGATCATGATGGTCCTGCTGCTTGTTCTCATGCTCGTTCTCGCCGTCCGCAGCATGACGCTCCCGGGCGCTGCAGCCGGTCTCACCTTCTATCTTGCGCCGGACTTTTCAAAACTGAATGGAAAAACCGTGGTTGCCGCCATGAATCAGGCGTTCTTCACTCTAAGCCTCGGCATTGGCGCGATGGCGATCTTCGGCAGTTATATCGGCAGAGACCGCGCGCTGATGGGAGAGTCCGTCCGGGTCATTCTTCTTGACACGTTCGTCGCAATTACCGCGGGTCTTATCATTTTCCCCGCCTGTTCCACTTACGGACTGGACGTCGGAGCAGGCCCGTCCCTCCTCTTTGATACGATGGCAGCCGTCTTCGCCAATATGGCCGGCGGAAGATTCTGGGGCATGCTCTTCTTCCTGTTCATGGTCTTCGCAGGCGCGTCCACCGTTCTCGCCGTTTTTGAGATGATTCTCGCATGCGTACGGGATCTGACGGGGTGGAGCAGGCCGAAAGGCTGCCTCATCTGCGGGATCGGCATCTTCCTGCTTTCCCTGACGACCGCCCTCAGCGGGACGGTGATCCACTTCCAGCCGTTCTATGAAGGAAGCGGCTTCCTGGATTTCTGGGACTTCATCGTATCCACCAACCTGCTGCCTCTCGGCTCTCTCATCATGATCCTGTTCGTCTGCGGCAAGCGCTACGGCTGGGGCTGGGAGGCCTTTAAAAAGGAAGCGAACGCCGGAAAAGGCATGAAGGTCAAAGACTGGATGCGGTTCGTTTTCCGGTTTGTCGTTCCCGTTGCCATCCTTTTCATCTATATCTACGGGCTCGTCACATTCGATTGGAAATAAGCCTGCCCGTCAGCGGTTTCAAAGAGGCTGTCTCAAAAGCTAACGAAAAGAGCATTTGAGGCAGCTCTTTTCATTTGTCCCCAAGTTCAGGAATAATTCAACTGTATTGGTTTTGCCCGGAAAGAATTGATCATTCAAGTCTGGCCAATTTTCGGGTACAG
>JAFPXU010000126.1 GCA_017394605.1 Clostridia bacterium
AATATGGTTATGGAGCACAGAGACCGCTTCCTTTCTTTTGGTTTGTAGCTATTTCAAATGATGAAGCGTTCTGTGCTCTTTTTCAATTCTTTATTTTATTTCCCTTCTTTCCTTTCCACATAAATCCGTGAAGATTCAATTATTAGATACCGTACGAGCCCTTTTCCGCTGAAGGAATGAATCTGTAGACGTTCGAAGCATTTGCGTTATATAATAATTTGTTAAGGTATGCAGCCTATTTTATTCGGAGGATTGGACGCTTTCCCATGCTTCTCAACATACTGAAACTGATTCCGCTTTCCGCCATTCCCGTGATCGTCAGCGTTCTGGCATGGAAGCTGGACAACGATGCGGTGAAATTCAGGGATACGCTTAGGGGCAAGATCCTGATCGGCATCCTCTTCGGACTCATTTCCGTGATCGGCTCGGAGTTCGGGGTTTCCATCAACGGCGCGATCATCAACATACGCGACGCTGCTCCGATCTGCGCGGGGCTCATTTTCAGCGCGCCTTCCGGCATTATTGCCGGTCTGATCGGCGGAGCGGAACGCTTCTTTGCGGTCGCGTGGGGCGCCGGGGAATATACCCGGGCTGCATGCGTGATGTCGACGATTCTCGCCGGGTTGCTTTCCGCCGCGATCCGTCACTATATTTTCGATAATAAAATGCCGAGATGGATGTACGGGATGGGCGTCGCGCTGTATATAGAGACGTTCCATATGCTGATGATCTTTCTCACCCATCTTTCGGACGCGGTTCACGCGCTTCCGTATGTGCGTCAGTGCGCACTTCCGATGATCCTTGTGAATACGCTTGCCGTGACGGCTGCCGTTCTGCTGGTTTCCACGCTTTGCCGGCCGGCGGAGAAAAAGAAGAAAAAACTTCCGACCATTCTTCAGTCGTTCCAGAGAGGAACGCTGATTGTCATGGCGGTCGCCCTCGCGGCTTCCGTCCTGTTTGTCCAGTATCTGGAGACCAGAAGGGCGCAGGCGGGAACGGAAATCTCGCTGTCGCGCGAGCTGGATGATGTGGCGGGGGATATCAGTGAACGGACCGATCAGGAGATCATGAGCCTTGCGGAAGCTGTCTCGACGGTGTTCCGTTCTGACCCGGTACAGGGCATGGAAATGATGGCCGGAATGGGAGACGGCAATCTGCTGGATGAAATCAACTATTACGGAGAAGACGGGATCATTTCAGGTTCCAACCTCCCGGAGATGATCGGTAAAAGCGTGGATGACAGTCCGCGCGCGGAACAGCTGAAAGAGATTCTTGCCGGAGAAACGACAAAGCAGGCGTTTGATTACGGCCCGTCCGCTTCCGATCCGTCAGCCGGCAGGAGGTTTGCCGCTGCCGCGGTGCGCGGGGGAGGAATGGTGGAGATCGGCATGAATACGGATCAGGTCAGGGGAATGACCGCGCCGATCATTTCTGGCCTGGCTCAGCTCCACGGCGTCGGCGGAGGCGGATACGTGCTGATCGCGGACCGGAGCGGCAATATCCTGAGCCGTTCGGACGGAAAGAAGGAAGGAACGCTGCAAACGCTCGGATTCTCGCCGGAGATCGTCGGGGCCAAACCGGATGATCTTTTCCTTTCGAGATCGGAGGACGAAAAAGTATTCGGCATGTACAGAAACGTGGAAGGATTTACAACGATCGCCGCGATGCCGTATACAGAGGCAATGTTTTCGAGAGATCTCATCGTGTATATCATCATGTTTCTGGAGGTTATCATCTTCGGAAGCATGTTCATCCTGATGTACTTTCTGGCCAAGCACAACATTGCCGATAATTTGGTCGGCATCAACCGCTCTCTCGGAAAGATCTCGTCCGGAAATCTGAACGTCAAGGTGAATGTCCGCAGCAACAGCGAGTTCTCCGATCTGTCGGACGATATCAACAAGACGGTGGAGACCATGAAGGGGTATATCGCCGAGGAATCGGCAAGACTGGAGCGCGAGCTGGAACTTGCAAAGACGATCCAGCATTCTGCCCTGCCGAATGTATTCCCGCCCTATCCATACAGGCACGAGTTCGATATCTTTGCGGAAATGGTTCCCGCGAAAGAGGTCGGCGGAGACTTCTACGATTTTTATATCGTGGACGGCAGCGTTCTGCTGTTTGTGATTGCGGATGTGTCGGGGAAAGGGATCCCGGCCTCTCTGTTTATGATGCGCTCCAGAACCATGATCAAGAGCCTTGCCCTGTCCGGTGTTTCCGTGGAAGAGGTGTTCCGCCAGACGAACGACAATCTCTGCACCGAAAACGACGCCGAGATGTTCGTCACCGCATGGATCGGAGGGCTTGATCTGTCAAACGGCGCCGTGACTTTTTCCAATGCAGGCCACAATCCGCCGCTTGTGCGCTATGGCGGACAGTTTGAATACCTGGAGGGAAAATCGGGATTCGTACTCGGCGGGATGGAGGATATGACCTATCATAAACAGCAATTCAAACTGAAGAAGGGGGACGCGATTTTCCTGTATACGGACGGCGTAACGGAAGCGGTGAACGTCGAAAACAAGCCTTACGGGGAAGAACGTCTGAAGGATCTTCTGAATTCTCTTCCCGAGGACTGTTCTTCCGAGGAGATCTGCAAACGGGTCAAGGCGGATGTGTATGAGTTTGCGGGAAAAGCGCCCCAGTTCGACGATATTACCGTAATGTGCGTCCGGTTCCTGGAAAAAATGCCCAGAGTTACGATGGAACCTTCCGCCGCACGTTGAGCAATGCGTCATTTTATGATATTATTTTAATTTGAAATATCTTTTTTGGAGTTTTCATGAAACACAGAATCAAATCCATATATATCATGTTCCTGCTTGTAGCAGTTTTGATTACGGCGGCAGGATGCGCAAAGATAATGGAACCTGCGGTGGAGCCGGAAACCAAGACAACGGGTTCTGCGGTTGCGTCTATGTCGACACTGGCACCAACACCGATCAGTACACCGCAAATGGTTCTTATCCAGCCGGTCGTAACCGAGATTCCGGAGGCTGTAACACCTACTCCGACACCGGAGCCTACCGAAGTGCCGGTTCAGTTTTCAGACTACTGTCCGACTATCAATATGTCCTATGAAGAACTGGTCGGAAGCACGAATGATATGAAAGCCAAGACGCAGGACCTGGTCGGGGATGGATTTCCGCCCTCTGATAAGTACTATATCATCGTAGATAAATACTGGCAGGTCGTCATGGTTTATATGCGCAAGGACAATGCGAACGAGCCGGATTATGACCGTCCTGTGCGTTATATGCTCTGCTCTACGGGCAATCCTGACAGACAGTACGGGCACGAGACGCAGGAAGGCGTATTTCAGATCGATCTGCCCAGAGAACGTTTCTATCAGTTCGTTAATCTGGAAGCGGCGCAGTATCTGACATGCATTCACAGCCGGACCTATTTCCATTCTGTTCTCTACAAGAAGAAGGGGGAACTCGGTACGCTGATCCGCGATTCCTACGATAATCTCGGGAAGAAAATGTCCCATGCCTGTGTCCGATTGACCGTACCGGACGCGCGCTGGATGTTCTACAACATCGCTCCTGGAACGACTTGCTGGGTCAGAAAGGGGAGCGCGGACGACGAAAGAACCGGCGGAATCCGTGCGCAGATCCAGCTTCCCCCGTCAAAATCGGATGTCAGGCTGAAGGCGAGTGAATACGTCTGGACGGACAACTGGTCCATTCAGGACGTCGAGCATGTTGTTGCGTATAAGTATATGAGACCGAGAATGCCGGAAGGCTATGACGAAAACGGCAACAAGGTCGAACCGACGCCCGGTGGCGCAGCCGATCCGGGCACGGTCATTGTCGATCCTGTTCCAGTCGACGGCGGCAGTTCTGGCGGAGGATCCGGCGGCTCTGACGGTGATTATGAACCGGTCTATATCGGCGGCTGATGACGGAACTTCCGCCGGCTGATCCCGGTGGAGAGAGGAGGTCGCGGTGGATAAGAAAAAACGCGTCAGGAAAAAGATGTCCGTTCCTGCGGTGATTCTCCGCGTCTTTCTCTGCGCCCTGCTCGCAGTCGTTCTTTGCGGCGTTGGCCTTCTCGGGTATATGACGGTAATGGAATTCAGACCCAACGCAGGGGAACCTGCCGAAACGCTCTTTGAATCGAATCGTAAAATCGTCATTCTTCCAGGGGAAACGTACACGGTTCTTTCCATGAACATGGGCTACGCCGGCCTTGGCGAAGAGTCCGATTTCTTCATGGACGGCGGTAACACCGTCCGCCCTGATGAGACGCTTGTACGCAAGAACATGGAAGGAATACAAGGCATTATCCGGGAAACAGACTGGGACTTTCTGCTTCTTCAGGAAGTAGACCGTGACAGCAGACGTTCCTACCGGATTGACGAGGGACTTGTCATTGCGGAGATGATTCAGGAGAACGCGCAGTATGTTACAGACTTCAGCTGCGATTTTGTTCCGTATCCGTTTCCGGTGATCGGAAGAGTGCGTTCAGGTCTTCTTTCCGCTTCCTATGCGGAACCTGTGGAGGGAAGACGGATCGGTCTCCCGGTGCCGTTCAAATGGCCGGTCCGCACGGTGAACATGAAGCATGCGCTTCTGGTCCAGCGATTTCAGGTGGCAGACACGGAGAGACAGCTTGTCTTGATCAATCTCCATCTTGAGGGTAATGAGGACGGAAAGGAAAGAGAGCAGCAGACGGATATCCTGTTCAATCTCATCCGTTCCGAGTATGAAAAAGGCAATTATGTCATAGCGGGAGGAGATTTCAGCCGGAGTTTTCCGGGCGTGCCCGATGTCTATCCCGTTCTGGATCAGGGACTTTGGACGCCCGGCGTTCTCTCGGAGGATATGCTTCCGGACGGGTGCACGTTTCAGTATGATGTGAACACGCCTTCCCGCAGACTTCTGAACGCGCCTTTGAACAGCGGGGAATGCAGACAGTTTTATGTCACAGACGGGTTTATCTGTTCTCCTAATGTTGCCACGGAATCCGTTGATACTTTAGACCGTGGATTCGAGTTCTCCGATCATAATCCCGTGCTGCTCCAGTTTACACTCGTTCCGTAACGGACATATGTGCCATGTTCCCGGCGCTTTTGCGCCGGTTTTTCTATGTTTTGGTTTTTTTCTGCTGCTTTCGTTTGACCACGCGCGTACGGGATGATATGATATACAGTGGTAATTTGGGGTAGTATGATGATAAATCAGAGAATTCTGGATCAAATATTGACGAAAGTCGAAAAGCCTGTGCGGTATGTCGGCGGTGAATGGAACGAAACCGTAAAGGAAAACGCTGAAATCCGTTTTGCACTGTGCTTTCCCGACGTATACGAGATCGGGATGTCTCATCTGGGGTCCAGGATTCTGTATAACGTTCTCAATAAAAGGGAACAGTTTGCCTGCGAACGTTCCTTCGCACCGTGGCCGGATATGGAACAGGCCATGCGGAATGCGGACATGCCTCTTTTTTCGCTGGAAACGAGGCGGCCGCTGAAGGAGTTTGATATCGTTGGCTTTTCCCTTTTGTACGAGATGTGCTACACGAATATTCTGACGATGCTGGATCTGTCCCATATTCCGTTCCGTTCGGAAGACCGGGGAGAGGATATGCCCCTGATCGTCTGCGGGGGGCCCTGCGCGTGCAATCCTGAGCCGATCGCGCCGTTTATGGACGCAGTCATGATAGGCGACGGGGAAGAGATGATTCTGGAGATGACGGAAACGGTGCTCCGCGCGAAAAAGAACGGGGAACCGAGAGAGGCGATCCTCCGGCAGCTGTCCCGAATCGAAGGTGTTTACGTTCCTTCCCTGCACGACGGGAACGGGGGGGATGAACCTGCTGTTACAAGAAGAATCGTCAGGGATCTGGATGCCGCGGAGTTTGTGGGCAGACTGATCGTTCCGAACATGAGCATCACGCATGACCGCGTTGCCGTGGAGGTCATGCGGGGATGCACTAGAGGATGCCGCTTCTGCCAGGCGGGATATATTTATCGTCCCGTGCGGGAAAGGAAAAAGGAAACGCTGCTGAAGGAAGCGCAGAGACTGGTAGACTGCACCGGATACGATGAGGTTTCTCTTCTCAGTCTCAGCACCGGGGATTATTCCGCCGTGCGGGAGCTGGTTCCGGAGATCATCGACAGTATGGAGGCCCAGCGTGTTTCGGTCTCTCTGCCGTCGTTGAGGCTGGATTCCTTTCTGAAGGAAGAACTGGAGAAAATGCAGTCGATTCGGAAATCCGGCCTGACCTTTGCGCCGGAAGCGGGTACGCAGCGGCTTCGGGACGTGATCAACAAAAACGTCACGGAGGAGGACCTGCTCAGGGTCGCGGGAGACGTATTCGACGCCGGATGGACATCGGTCAAGCTGTATTTCATGCTGGGGCTGCCGACGGAAACGGACGAGGACATTCTCGGCATCGCGGATCTTGCCAGAAAGGTCAGTGCGGCTTTCTACAGGCTCCCGAAAGAAAAACGCGGCAAAGCGCTGAGACTGACAGTCAGCGCGTCAACGTTTGTACCGAAGCCTTTTACGGCGTTCCAGTGGTGCCCGCAGGTTCCTCTGGATGAGATCCGCAGAAGGCAGACGTTGCTGCGTGACGCACTGAGAGGGATCAGGGGCGTTCAGTTCCAATGCCATCTTTCCAGACTTTCCGTTTTGGAAGCGGCTTTCTCCAGAGGAGACCGCAGACTGGCGGATGTGCTGGAAAAAGCATATGGAAAAGGGTGCCGTTTCGATTCTTGGTCTGAGCATTTTCTCCCGGAAAAATGGGATGAGGCATTCATGGAGTGCGGGCTGTCCGTGGAACAGTACGCCCAGAACGCTCCCGCTCCCGGGGAAAAGCTGCCATGGTCGCACATTGACATGCTGGTGACGGAACAGTATCTCAGAAGAGAATACGAGCGCGCAATGAAGGGAATTACGACAAAGGACTGCCGGGAAGGCTGCAATGGCTGCTTCGGAGGAAAACATGCGGATGCTTGCAGTTTATCATAAGGCGGAAGCAGCGAGGTTCATTTCCCATCTGGATATTCTGAGAGCTTTGCAGCGCGCGTTCAGGCGCGCCAAACTGCCGCTCAGGTACTCGGACGGTTTTAACCCGCATCCCGAACTTTCCTTTGCGTCCGCACTGGCAACCGGCATGACAAGCGACGCGGAATGGTTTGAAGTGGAACTGACGCAGGAGATGACACCGGAATCGTTTATCTCCGCGGTCAATCCGGTGCTGCCGAGAGGATTATCCGTTTCCGACGCACGGGAAATGCCCGCTGGAATCAAAACGCTGACATCCTGCACGAGAGCGGCGGAATACCGGATCACCATCTCCACGGAACAAGAGTTTGAGAAAGATTTGCTCGAAGAGACGCTCCACGGACTTCTCTCGGGCGAGATAATTGTGAATAAGCGGACCAAGAGCGGTATCAAGCCGGTTGATATCCGTCCGCAGGTACTGAAGGCAATCGTAGAGGGAATTGAGAAAGATACCATAACACTCCGTGTTCTGGGCCAACTGCAAGCCGATGGCGGGCTGCGAGCCGAGCTGTTTGCCGGCGCGTTGCTTGACCGTTTGGATGCACAGGGCAGCGTGCGGATTCACCGCACGGCCATGTTTTTTGACTCGGATGGGTCTCTGCCGCGGATTCCTTCGGAAACATGAAGGAAGGAGTTACATGAACAAGGAAATATTGGTTGACGCGACCGGATTTGCCACCCGTGTCGCAGTGGTCGAAGACGGTTCTCCAATGGAGTTGTATGTGGAGCAGGAGAGCACGAAACGACTGGTCGGGAATATTTATAAGGGAAAAGTGCAGAATGTTCTTCCCGGCATGCAGGCAGCTTTTGTCGATATAGGACTGGAGAAAAACGCATTTTTATACGCGGGTGATATCGTTTTCGACGATCCGGATTCCGAACCGGATACGCAGCCTGAAAGCAGGAACATCAAAGATATCGTCGCTCCCGGCCAGACCATTATCGTACAGGTGGCGAAGGATCCCGTCGGAACGAAGGGCGCCCGCGTGACTACGCATATCACGCTCGCGGGAAGAATGCTGGTCCTGATGCCGACCATGGATTACGTCGGCGTGTCCAGAAGAATCGAGTCAGAGGACGAACGGAACAGAATCCGCAAGATTCTATCAGATCTCAAGTCCAAGAATATGGGCGTTATCGCAAGGACCGCCTCTTCCGGAAAAAGCAGGGATGTGTTCGCTGAAGAGCTTGAGAGCCTCCAGAAGCTGTACAAGGAAGTCGAGAAGCGTGCCGCAAAACGGAAGGCCCCATCCCTGATCCTCGAGGAGCAGTCTCTTCTGATGCGGACAGTCCGCGACCTTCTGATGAAGGACGTGAACCGCATGTTCGTCAACGACGAGGCAACCTATGAGCGGATCCGCGAAATGGCGGAAATCACTGCGCCGAAACTGAAGCCGCGTATCCTGTACAAGCCGAGCGAGGCGCTGTTTGAGCGATATGATACGGAAAGCCAGATCGAAAACGCGCTGGAGCGGAAAGTCTGGCTGAAGAGCGGAGGTTATCTGATCATCGACCGGACAGAGGCGCTGACCTGCATCGACGTCAATACCGGGAGATTTGTCGGAAAGGACAATCTGGAAGCGACGATCACAGCAACGAACCGCGAAGCGGCGGCAGAGATCGCTCATCAGCTTCGTCTCAGGGATATCGGCGGAATCATCATCATCGATTTCATCGATATGGAAAAGGAATCGGACAGGAACGCGGTTCTGAATACACTCAGGAACGCCCTGAAGAGCGATCACACAAGATCGCATGTTTTCGGCTTCACGCATCTCGGATTGGTCGAGATGACCCGCAAGAAAACGGGACGCAATCTGATGGATACGCTTCAGATGGAGTGTCCGTACTGCGGAGGAAGCGCGCATGTGCTGTATCCGGAATCCGTCATGAACAAGATCCGCAAGCAGTCTGTCCAGGTCGTCAAGGGAAGCAACAATAAGCGGATCCTGATTGAGGCGCATCCGGACGTCGTTGCGGCGATGGAATTCGCGCAGAACAAATACGGAAGGGTGTTCCAGGAGGAACTCGGCGGAACCTATTTCGTAAAGCCGAACCCTCAGCTTCATATGGAGAAATTTACGATCCGTCCGCTTGCTGAAAAGAAGCTTTCGGAAGCCAAAAAAGAGTGTAAAATCATCCGTTGACACGGGTATTTCCCTGTGTTATTATTGTTCGGTGAGCCGCACTGAGACGGTCTAAGTATGCCCATTTTTAGGGCGTCACCGATCCCGGGCGAGTCTGGTAAGAGGAGGTGCAGCACGAATGTATGCTATCATTCAGACCGGTGGAAAACAGTACAAGGTAGAAGCCGGTGACGAGATTCTCGTCGAGAAGCTGAACGCGGAAGTCGGCAGCGATGTCGAGTTCGATGTACTGCTTGTTTCGGATGATGCCGGTGTCAAAGTCGGAAAGCCCGTTCTGGAAGGCGTGAAGGCTTCGGCAAAGGTACTTGAGCATGGCAAGGGTGAGAAGGTTGTTGTTTTCCGGTATAAACCGAAGAAGAACATCCGTACGAAGAACGGCCATCGCCAGCCATATACAAAGGTTCAGATCCTTGCGATCGGCTGATGTATGATACGGATCAGATTGTTGCGGCATAGCGGCTGCGTTCATGGAATCGAGTGCAGCGGGCATGCCGGGTATGCAGAAGAAGGTCATGACATCGTGTGCAGTGCGGTATCCGCTTTGACGATCGCACTTGCAAACGGAATTACCGAGATTGCGGAAATACCCGCGGACGTCTCGGATGACGGTAAGACCTTCCGGTGCCGGATCAAGGAAGGACTTGATGCGGCGAAACTGCATGATGCGGGGATCCTGTTCGGCACCTTTGAGTGCGCGGTCAGGGAGATCCGCGAAGAGTACCCAGATTACTTAAAGATTTACGATACGGAGGTATGAACAATGTTGCAGATGAATTTGCAGCGTTTTGCGCACAAGAAGGGCGTCGGTTCCTCTCGTAACGGCCGTGACAGCGAAAGCAAGCGTCTCGGACCGAAGCGTGCGGACGGTCAGTATGTGCTGGCAGGCAATATCCTCGTTCGTCAGCGCGGGACTCATTTCCATCCCGGAACAAACGTCGGGATCGGCAAGGATGACACCCTGTTTGCC
>JAFPXU010000020.1 GCA_017394605.1 Clostridia bacterium
GCAGGCGCGGTCTATATGAACACGCACAGGCTGGATCTCAACGAGATCCGGGGATTCGGCAGAAAAAAGCCTCTCCTGATGTCCGTGTTCCTTACGGGCGCGCTCGGAATAGGCGGATTCCCTCTGTTATCCGGATATGTCAGCAAAACGCTCCTTCATGAAAGCATTTCGGAACATGCCGCCGCGCTCGCCGCGGCAGGTCAGTCCGCCCTTCTCTTCCGGTCGGTCGAATGGCTGTTCCTGTTCTCCGGCGGCATGACGGTCGCCTATATGACCAAGCTGTTCGTTGTCCTGTTCATTGAAAAGAACCGTGATCCCGCGGTACAGGAAAGATATGACGCGAACACTTCATATGTTCCTCCCGCCGGCGCCTGTGCGCTTCTGATCCCTGCCGTCCTCATTCCTCTGTTAGGCTGCGCTCCTTCCCTCACCATGGACAGGATAGCCGCAGCCGGAGCGGCGTTCTTCCGTACGGAGCCGCTTGCGCACGCGGTGCGGTACTTCTCCTGGAATTGTCTGAAAGGAGCCGGTGTTTCCATTCTAATCGGCGCCGTCCTGTATGTTCTGTTTGTTAGGATCTGCCTTGTAAAGCGGAATGCCGTAACGGGGAGCTCCGAGTATCTGAACCTCTGGCCTTCCCGGCTTGACCTTGAGGAGCTCCTTTACCGGCCTTTGATCCTCAGATGGATCCCGTCCGTTCTCGGTGCCGTGAGCGTTCTCTTCGGAGAAAACCGCGTATCGGGATGGCTCGCCAAAAAGGTTCTCTCAGCAGTCCAGCTCCTTGCACGGATGATCGGGGAAAACCGTATCTCAGGGTGGCTGGCGGGGAAACTGTTCTCCGGAGTTCAGTGGCTTTCCTGCCTGTTCGGAGGCAATCTGGTCACCGGTCCCGCAGCAAGAGCAATAACCCGGTCCGCCGAGGTCGGAATGCACGCTTTCAGCGATTCTCTGGACGCCCTCATTTTCCTTCTCCGAAGGACCGTGTACCGCGATTCCCCGCCGCCAGCGACGGATGAGGTATCCACGTCTTCCGCCTACAGGCTCGGCGCCCTGAGAGACCGGGCAGCGTCCGCCCTGAACCTGCAGAAAGACGGGAATACGGATTTCGCGACATTGTATTACAGGCGGAAAGTAACGGGAGACCGTGTCCGGAACAGGCTGACGGGTAATCTCTCTTTCGCCCTCGTCATGTTCTGCATCGCCGCGGTCGCAGTCTTCCTTTACGTTCTGTTCCTGGACTGAACGCGGCTCTTATTCCCATCGTTTCTATTGCTTTTCCCATTTATATTTGTCATACTGATTATGCGCTACATCCCGCTCCGGCATCGGATCAGCGGTCAGGGCTTCCATAATGCCAGACCGTGAAGGGAGCAGCAGCAGGAGGTTCAACAGTGGGGCAGATTTTGTCCGCGGCACGTTCCGTGCTGTTTCTTTTCGTTCCCGGCATTCCATCCATACCATTTTTACAGACCAATGCGGGACCTGGTAAGTCGGCAGGTCTTTCGGTGTATTTGGCATGCCCGGGGAACAGTGCTCTGCGCTGAACACAACCATTTTCCAGGAGGATCATCAAATGAAAAAAGCACTCGCCCTCATTCTTGCCGCGCTTCTTGTCTTCTCTCTCGCCGGCTGCAAGAAAAAGGCCGGCGGCAGCGAAACCGCAAAAAACGAATTCGTCTACGGACTCGCCACGGAAATCGACAATTTCGACCCGTTCGTGGCTACGACCGCCGACGCAAAGAGTATTTATTTCAACATCTATGAGGGCCTGACCCGCGTATCCCCCGACGGTACGTTCGTCCCAGCCGTGGCATCGGAAGTCACCGTTTCGGATGACGCGAAGGTGTATACCTTCAAACTTCGCGACAATGTGTATTTCCACAACGGAAATCCCGTCACGATGGATGACGTTCTCTATTCTGTCAAGCACGCCATAGACAGCGCCTTGACCGGTTACGGCAACATCGCATCTTTTAATACCATCGACAGCAGAACCCTTGTCATCACGCTGACCGACGGAAGCACCGATTTCATTGCGAACGTCTCCGCTCCCATCATTCCGAAAGATTCGGACAATAACGGTGAGCACGCGCTCGCCCCGATCGGGACCGGTCCCTACGCCTTCTCGGAATATGCCGTGCAGGATCATGTGACGCTGGTCAAAAACGACAAGTATTGGGGCGAACCCGCCTCGCTCGATAAGATCACGATCCGCTTCATCGCCAGTTCCTCGGAGCTCCTCGTCAATTATCAGTCCGGCGCGATCGACGGGTTTACCGCCAACGCCGGCATCACGGAGCAGGTGGACAAGAACACTTCCGTGATCAACGTGGGAAATTCCAACGCGGTCCAGATGCTCGCTCTCAACAACAGCGTCGCGCCGTTTGACAATATAAAAGTCCGCCAGGCCATAAGCTACGCGGTCGACTCGAACGAGATCATCGATCTGGTCAACTACGGATACGGCGTTAAGATCGGCTCCGCCATGATTCCCGGTCTTTCCGCGTTTTTCGACGACTCCCTGTCTTCCGTCTATGATGTAAATGTGGAAAAGGCGAAAGCACTTCTGAAAGAAGCAGGATATCCGGACGGGTTCTCCTTTACGGTAAAAGTGCCCAGCGTTTACCAGGTACATGTGGACACGGCGCAGGTCATCATCAACCAGCTTAAAAAGGTCGGCATCACCATGGCCATTCAGGAAGTGGACTGGCCGACATGGCTTGAAAAAGTCTATACCAACCGCGACTATGAGGCGACCATCATTTCGGTGGACGGAAGTATCGCTTCCCCGACCGCGTTCCTTTCCAGATACGTCTCAACCGCGCACAATAATTTCGTGAACTTTAAATCCGCCGCGTTTGACGAAGTCTACGGCAGAGCCGTCGCCGCAGTGGATCAGTCGGAGCGCGAACAGCTCTTTAAAGAGGCTCAGAAGGTCATTTCCGATCAAGCCGCCAGCGTTTATATCCAGGATATTTCCAATATTCTGGTGTATTCCAAGGATTTTACCGGCTTCAGGGATTATCCGCTCTACGCGGTCGATTTTTCCGCGATTTCCAGAGCCGCCAAATAATCCGGTTTCATATTCTGACAGTATGGCTCCGTGAGCGGCGGTATCCCGTTCACGGAGCGGTACAGGCACAGGCAATCTTCCGGCAGGAGGTATTCCCTTGCACTATCTGACCAAAAAAACTCTGATCCTGTTCCTGACGCTGCTTCTTGTATCCCTGTTCACCTTTTTCGCGTTCCACATCATTCCGGGCGATCCCGTGAGGCTGATTCTAGGAACGCAGGCGACGGAAGAGAAGCTGCAGGTGCTTCGCCATCAGCTCGGAACGGACCGTCCGCTCTCCGAGCAGTATCTTTCGTGGATGGGCGGATTTCTGAAGGGTGACTTCGGAAACTCCATCCGATATTCGATGCCCGTAAAAGACCTGATTGGGGAACGCCTCCCCGTCACGCTTCTGCTCGGGCTGATTTCCCTTGCGCTGATCCTGCTGATCTCGATCCCGATCGGCATTTTTTCCGCCAGAGTTAAGGATACCTTCCTGGAACAGGTCATCAGCTTTTTCACGATGGCAGGCATCTCCACACCGGGTTTTTTCCTCAGTATTCTTTTTATCTGGATCTTCGGACTGATCCTGAAGGTCTTTACGCCGGGACAGTATGTCAGCTTTCAGACGGATCTGTCCGGATTTCTGCAGTTCATGTTCTTCCCCGCGCTCGCGATCGCTGTACCGCAGATTGCCACGCTGGTCAAGTATATCCGCGCTTCCATGCTGGATGAGCTCGGAAGGGACTATGTCAGAACCGCGAAGGGCAAAGGCGCTTCTTTAACTTCGATTCTATATTCCCATGTTTTCCGGAATGCGGTCGTATCCGTCATCCCGCTCTTCGGCATGATCGTCGGAAGCATCTTTTCCGGCAGCATCATCGTGGAGCAGGTATTCGGCGTTCCCGGAATCGGAAGGCTTCTGATCAGTTCGGTCACCGGCAGGGATTTCCCTCTGACGCAGGCGCTGGTCATGTATATCGCTACGATCATCGTCATCACCAACTTCGTCGTCGACATCCTGATCCAGGTCATTGACCCGCGGATCAGGCTGAGCTGAAGGAGGCGCGCCATGAAAAACGGAAAAGCAGAAATGATCATCGGGTGCGTTCTGATCGGAATCATCGTCCTGCTTGCGGTGAGCAGCCTGTTCGGCACGCCTTATGACATCAATGCCATGGACAATACCGCCCGTATGCAGGCGCCTTCCGCGGAGCATCTTTTCGGAACCGACAATTACGGGCGCGACATCTTCTCCCGCGCCATCGTCGGCGCGAGATTCACTCTGATCGTCGCCGTTTCCACTGTTGTCGGAAGCACACTGATCAGCATCTTTCTCGGCCTGATCAGCGGTTACGCGGGCGGTGTTATCGATGAATTCATCATGCGCGTCATCGACGCCATTAATTCTTTCCCCGGCATCCTGATCGCGCTGATCATCGTGACCGTTATGGAGCACGGCAGCTATACCATCATCGTTGCGCTGATCATTATGTTTATTCCAAGTTTCACAAGAATCGTCCGAACAGGCACTCTGCAGTACAAAAACGCTGATTTTGTCCGAAGCAACCGCGGGTTCGGCGACTCGAACGTGCGCCTGCTGCTCGTGCACATCCTGCCGAACGTTTTTCCTCTGCTTCTTTCCTCCGTGATCGTCGGTCTTTCCAACGCGATTCTCGCGGAATCCAGTATGAGTTATCTCGGGCTCGGCATCCAGCCTCCTACCCCGAGCTGGGGAAGAATGCTTTACGAGGCACAGAGTTATATCCTGTCCGCGCCGTGGATGGCTCTTGCGCCGGGCTTTATGATCGTTGCCGCCATCATCGGTCTGAACTGTATCGGAGAAGGCATCCGCAGGAAATATCTCAACTGAACACGTACCGGAGAATAAACGGCTATGCGTAACAATACCAACAATCCTCAACCGCTCCTTCAGCTGAAAGATCTGTCCATCGGTATTCATGAAAAGGGACAGGTTTATACCGCTGTGGACAGCATCAGCTACAATGTCTATCCCGGGGAAATACTTGGCGTTGTCGGCGAATCCGGATGCGGCAAAACCGTCACGAACCTTGCCATTATGGGGCTTCTGCCGGATGTGCTGTTCATCAAGGGCGGTGAGATCCTGTACCGGACGGGAAACGAGCCGGATTCCCCCGTGATCGATCTGACGAAATGCAGTCCGGACGTGCGCAGAAATCTGAACGGAAGCGCAATGTCGATCATTTATCAGGAACCCATGACCTCTCTGAACCCGCTGATGAAAGTCGGCAAACAGGCCGGGGAGGCGCTGCGCATCCATCAGAAGCTGCCTCCGGAGGAAATCCACAGGAGAGTCCTGGAAGCTTTCGAGGACGTCGGGCTTCCCGATCCGAATGGGATCGCGCAGTGCTACCCGCACCAGCTGTCCGGCGGTCAGCGTCAGCGCGTCATGATCGCAATGGCGACTCTGCTGAATCCGCGTCTTCTGATCGCGGACGAACCGACAACGGCTCTGGATGTAACCATTCAGGCGCAGGTGCTCGCCCTTCTGAAAAGGATCAATCGCGAGAAGAACACATCCATCATTTTTATCTCCCATGATCTTGCCGTTATCCGGCAGATCTGCGACCGGGTGATCGTCATGTACGCAGGCAGAATCGCGGAAACCGGAACCACGTCGGATATTTTGGAACGTCCTGTCCATCCGTATACAAACGGTCTGATCGCCTCCATTCCGAAGGCAAGCGCCAAAGGCCGGAATCTCGCGAATATTCCCGGACATGTTCCCTCCACAGAGGAGAAGCGTCTCCCCTGTCCTTTCGCGAACCGCTGTGTCTTTGCGGTATTGCGCTGCAGGACCGCCCCTCCGAAAGAACACCGGCTCTCGGATACCCATACCTGTTCCTGCCATTACGCCGTATCGTTTGCGGCGGAATACCGGAAACAAGAGGGGAGGTAGTTATGGACACGATTCTATCCATTGAGCATGTCAGCAATTACTACTATGACAACGGTCTGGGAATCTTCGCCAGGCGCAAGAAAAAACAGGTCCTGCACGATGTTTCGCTTACTATCGGAAAGGATGAATTCTTCGGCCTGGTCGGGGAATCCGGATGCGGCAAAACGACGCTTGGAAACTGTATCCTGGGGAACATCCCGTTCGAAGGAAGGATCACCCTCGGGGGCATGGAAAGAAAGGATGCCGACCGGCTGACGTTTACCCGCATGGTCCAGTCCGTCTATCAGGATCCTTCCAGTGCCCTGAATCCCCGCAGAACAGTTGGTCAAACCATGATGGAACCGCTGCTCGCGCACGGAATCGGCACGCCGGAATCCCGGAGCAGCGCAGTCGACCGTATGCTCTACAGAATCGGCCTCGATCCGACATATAAGAACAGAAAACCGTCCGAGCTCTCAGGTGGGCAGAGGCAGCGCGTATGCATTGGAGCTGCCCTGATGCTGGAGCCGGAATTGATCATCGCTGACGAAGCCGTTTCCGCTCTGGACGTATCCGTCGGATCGCAGATACTGAATCTGTTCCTGGAGATCGACGTGGAAAAAGACTTTTCCATGCTGTTCATCTCGCATAATCTGTCCGTCGTCTATTATCTCTGCGACCGGATCGGGGTCATGTACAAGGGCAGGATCGTGGAACTGGGCACGGCGGAGGATGTCTATTTCCGCCCCGCGCATCCCTATACCAAACTACTCCTCAGCGCCGTTCCCGAAATTGAAGAGGACAGCGGGAGGATACATCTCGCACAAGAAGACTACGAATCGCTGTACCGGACAAGAGACTCGTGGACTCTCCCCGGGCAGGATCTTATCAATATCGCGGAAGAAGGGGCCCCGGAGCATCTGGTCCTCGGCAGGTTCTGATTATTTTGCCCGCAGCGCGAAGAAAGGACAGATTTCTATGATACTCGCGGTAGATATCGGAAACACATATATCGTTCTCGGTGCTGTCGACGGACAGTGCAAAGTCGTTCAAACCGTGCAGATGAAGACGGATCCGAACGAAACGGCTTACGAATACGCCGTCCGGATGAAACAGATACTCTCCCTGACGGGAATCGAACCCGAATGCTTTGACGGAGCTATCGTTTCCTCGGAAGTCCCGTGGCTTACCGTTGTCCTTCTCAAAGCCGTCAGACTCGTCACCGGGCACGATGCGGTACTGGTCGGTGCAGGCGTGAAAACCGGCCTGAATATCCGGCTGGATGATCCCGGGACCATTACCGGAAATCTTGTCGCGGCCGCCGTCGCCGTAAAAGAGGAATATCCCCTTCCTGCATTTATCTTTGATATGGGGACCGCTACTTCGGTCGTCGCGGTGGACCGTTCAGGCAATTATCTCGGCGGCGCCATCATGCCCGGCGTGGGACTATCCATGGACGCCCTTACGAAGGGGACCTCTCTCCTCCCTTCCATAGACTTTGACGTGCCGAAAAAAATAATCGGGACCAATACGGTGGACGCCATGAAAAGCGGTATCGTGTACGGATCCGCAGGCGCCGTGGACGGAATTATCGACCGCTTCCGGGAGGAACTCGGAAACCCCGAAACGATCATCGCCACAGGCAGCATGGGCAGGCTGGTCGCCCCGCACTGCCGTCATTCCATCGTCATCGACAACCGTCTCGTGATGAAAGGCCTCGGCTATATCTACTATAAGAATCTGGAATCCAGGCAAAAGACCTCAAGACGGAAGAAATCCTGAATCATCCGGAAACGGACCCGTGCTCCCTTCCGGTTTTCTCTCCGAATCGAAATAAGCTGAAAGGCTGTTGAACATGACCCGAACCGTTTTTATCACCGGTTTCGAACCTTTCGGCGGAGAATCAGTCAACGCGTCATGGGAAGCCGTACGGCTTCTCCCTGACGAGCTCTCCTGCTGGAAAATACTGAAAGAACAGCTGCCCGTCATTTACGGACTGGCCGGCAGCCGAATGCTGCAGGCAGCGGAATCCGCCGATCCCGGCATCATCATATGCACAGGCGTCGCAGCCGGAAGAAAGGAGATCACGCCGGAAATGATCGCCGTCAATCTGCGTTACGCGCGAATAGCGGATAATTCCGGTTTTCAGCCTTTCTTTGAGCGGATCGATCCAACAGGGCCGGACGGCATCTTCTCTTCACTTCCGGTCAGAGAAATGTCGGAATCGGTCCGACAGTCCGGCATCCCGTCAAGCGTCTCCTTCACAGCCGGAACGTATGTCTGCAATGATCTTTTCTATCTTCTGATGCGCCGGTGCAGAAACAACATCCTGCGCGGTTTTATCCATGTTCCGCCTGTCGGGGTCCTTGATCCGGAGACCTGCTCAAAAGGACTGTCCCTGTGCATTCTGACCGCGATTCAGCATGCGGAAAGCAAAAAACGGGAGGAATCCGCGAATGCCGCAAGCCCTGATTGAAACCGTTCGCTGCACCGTCCGTCCGTTCCGCGAGAGCGATCTGGAAGCTCTGAGCAGGATTCTGTCGGACCCGGAAGTCATGGAACATCTGGAGCCGCCTTTCACTGCTGAAAAAACACGCTCGTTTCTCTTCCGGTTCGGCCTGTGTGAAGATCCTCTGATCTGGGCTGTCGAAATCAGAAACTCGGGAGAGCTGGCAGGATACCTGATCTTCCATCCGTTCGATCAGGGCAGTTATGAAATCGGATGGGTTCTGAAAAAGAGTCTGTGGCGTCAGGGATTCGCCAGTGAACTCACCGACGTTCTTATCCCTTACGCGAAAAAAATGAACCTGAAAGCACTTGTGATCGAATGCGATCCGGATCAGGCCGCATCCGTCAGAATTGCGGTCAGACACGGTTTCCGTTTGAAAGAAGCGGGAGACTTGCTCGTCTATCGGCTGGACCTGCCCGGGGGACACGTCATAGAACTGCCTTACTTCCAAATCGGCGATTCCTACGGAGGCAATCAGGACTGGTTCCGGACCTTCAAAATGCGTATGGGTGGCTGCGGTGCCGCTACAGCATGCGACAGCAGTATCTATTTTGCGAGACAGTTCCATCTTTCTGCTGTCTATCCTTACGATCCCGCACATCTGACGAAGGAATCCTATATCGAGTTCGCGCACAAAATGGAGCAGTATCTCTGGCCGAGAATGACCGGAATCAACCGTCTGGATATCTATATAGAAGGATACGGCCGTTATCTTTCGGACCGAGGAGAGACCCGTCTGTCCATGTCTGCCTTTGACGGATCGGAAGCGTCTGACTCCGCCGATGTCTTCGTAAAACAGCAGCTGGATACAGGGTATCCGGTTCCCACGCTGATCCTGAATCACCGGAACAGCGCGTTCAGCGATTATGTCTGGCACTGGTTCCTCATAACAGGATATGACGCGCATGCCTCTTCGACTCTCGTAAAGGCAGTCACATACGGAAAAGCAGAATGGCTTCCGCTGAAAGATCTGTGGAATACGGGTTTCTCACAGCGCGGCGGATTTATCCGTTATTCCGTTACCCCCGTTCCGGACTTTTCATCCGATCCATAAAAAAAGCCGGACCCGCACAGGATCCGGAAACAAGCATCTTTGATCGGATTACAGATTCCGAACGAACAGTGCGCGTATTGCGTTCAGCACGGCGATGATCATGACGCCGACGTCGGCAAACACTGCGATCCACATGTTCGCGACTCCCATCGCCACGAGAAGCAGTGCGATGATCTTGACCGCAATCGCAAAGACAGTGTTCTCGCGGACGATTCGGAGACACTTGCGCGAGATTCTGATCGCTTTCACGATCTTCATCGGATCGTCGTCCATCAGAACGATGTCAGCCGCTTCAATCGCGGCATCCGACCCCATCGCCCCCATCGCGATTCCGATATCCGCTCTGGAGAGAACCGGCGCGTCGTTGATTCCGTCTCCGACAAAAGCGAGGTTCATGTTTTTCTGCTTTCCGTTCAAAAGCTCCTCCACCTTCTCAACCTTGTCGGCGGGAAGCAACTCTGCATACACCCGATCGATTCCGACCTCCTTCGCCACGGTCTCCGCGACCGAAAGGCTGTCGCCTGTCAGCATAACGGTTTCCTTTACGCCGGATGATTTCAGAGAACGTACCGCCTGTGCGGAAGAAGATTTTACTTTGTCTGAGATCAGGATGTGTCCCGCGTAAACCCGGTCAATCGCAATATGGACGATCGTTCCTGTCGCGTCGCATTTTTTCTCAAATACGATGCCAAGATCGCGCATCAGCTTTGCGTTCCCGGCTGCTACTTCGATCCCGTCGACACATGCGACCACTCCGCCTCCGCTTATCTCTCTGATATCCGTGACGCGGCCCGAGTCAGGTTCCTTTCCGTAAGCGGCACGGATGCTCTTGCTGATCGGATGCGGGGACGCGCTTTCCGCATGCGCGGCGAGCTCCATCACCCTGCTTTCTTCCGGAGCGCCTTCCGCCAGATGGACCTCGGTCACCTCAAACACGCCTTGCGTCAGGGTTCCAGTCTTGTCAAACACCATATATCCGGTTCTGGACAGAGCTTCCAGGTAATTGGACCCCTTGACAAGAACGCCTTCTCTGCTCGCTCCTCCTATTCCGGCAAAGAAGCTGAGCGGTATGCTGATCACAAGCGCGCAGGGACAACTCGCCACAAGAAACGCGAGCGCACGGTAAATCCACTGCGTCCAGTTCGGGGACGCGTTTGGGAGAACCAGTCCGATAAGAGGGGGAACAAACGCAAGCGCAAGCGCGCTGTAGCACACTGCAGGCGTATAGATTTTTGCGAATTTTGAAATGAAATCTTCCGATTTGGATTTGCGGGAGCTCGCATTCTCCACTAGATCCAGCACTTTGGAAACAGTGGATTCACCGTATTCCTTTGTGGTACGGATCTTCAGAACGCCCGTCAGGTTGACGCAGCCGCTGATGATTTCTCCGCCCGCCTCGACGTCTCTCGGCACGCTTTCTCCTGTCAGAGCGCTTGTGTTGAGCGTGGATCTGCCTTCCGTTACGATTCCGTCGATAGGAACCTTTTCCCCCGGTCTGACGATGATCTCCGTCCCGATCTCGACTTCATCCGGATCGACCTGTTCCAGCCTGCCGTCCCTTTCGACATTGGCATAATCCGGCCGGATATCCATCAGAGCGCTGATATTCCTGCGGCTCTTTCCGACTGCATAGCTTTGGAACAGCTCCCCAACCTGATAAAAAAGCATGACGGCAACCGCTTCCACATAGTCGCCGTTGTCAATAAGCCCGAGGATCAGCGCGCCAATCGTAGCAACCGCCATCAGAAAGTTTTCATCGAACACGCGCCGGTTCCGAATGCCCTTCCACGCTTTTCTCAGGATGTCGTACCCGATGATCCCGTACGGAATCAGATAAAGCGCAAAACGCAGCACACCCTCGGCAGGAATGAAATGAAGCACGATCATCAAGACCGCCGCGGCTATGCATCGTATTAAAAGTTGTTTCTGCTTTTTATTCATGATCAACCCGTCCGCTTCCTGCGAATCCGTCCGCTCTTGCGGATAAGCCTATTACAGATAGATCTCGCTGTCTTCCTCGACCTTCTTGCAGTTGCGGTAAACTTCCTGCATCACGGCAGCAGCATCCTGACCTTCTTCAAATTCCACGATCATTTTCTGCGTCATGAAATTCACGACTGCGGTTTTGACTCCGGGAGTCTTCTTTGTGGCTTCTTCCATCAGATTCGCGCAGTTTGCGCAGTCCACTTCGATTTTATACGTTTTTTTCATATCTGTTTCCGCCTTTCCGATGCAGTCATCTGATCTTCCGATCAAATCTTGTCCTGATTGTAATTAACAGTTAAGCGACCGTCAACACATCGGGATAAATGCCTCCTGATTGGTAAATTTAAATATACGTACGGATTATTTTTAAACATGGAATGACGTAATAGGATATAATAATGAGTGAAGAAGGAGGCGTGGCTTCATGGAAAAGATCATATTGCCGCACGACCACGGCAATCTGCCGAAAGAGCTGGAAACCTGGATGCCGTCGGGCGGAATTTTTGAGACCATTGCGGATGTACTGAAAATCATCAGCGACGCAAAACGGGTGCAGATCTTCTGGCTCCTCTGTCACTGTGAGGAATGCGTGATCAACATTTCCGCGCTTGTGAATCTCACGAGCGCAGCCGTCTCCCATCATCTCAAACTTCTGAAAACCTCTGGGTATATCATCAGCAGACGGGAAGGAAAGGAAGTCTACTACACGGCAGCCCATACCCCCAGAACGCAGATCCTGCATGAAATGATTGAGGAAATCGCGGAAGTCTCCTGCCCCGCAGAGCAGAAACCGGTCAGCCCGCAGGATTATGATACGAACATTCAGACCGTCATGCGCGTCCACGATTTTCTGCTTGCAAATATCCGCTCCTGGTACACTGCGGAAGAACTGTCAAAACAGTTTCTGATCAATCAGACCACGCTGAAAACCACTTTCAAAACAGTTTACGGACAGCCGATCGCAAGATATATGAAAGAGCGGAGGATCGCGTCCGCTAAGGAAATGCTCGCTCATTCGGATATGTCGATCGCCGGGATTGCCTCGGATGTCGGATACCGGAACCAGAGCAAATTCACGCAGGCTTTTAAAGATGTGACCGGTATGCTTCCGAAAGAATTCCGCAGGCTTGCCTCCAAGCATACGTGATTCTTTTTTCCGGTTCTCTTACTTCGGATCTATCGTATCAGAAAGCAGCTAAATGCCGCAGCTTTAGAAAGGAATCCTCTTATGATCGCAATCCCTCACTCCGAACGTCAAAGACTCGCGTCGCTTCTGGAGCACGCCTCCCAGGCGGAAGTCATGTCCCGGATCCCTCAGTTTGAAGAAACCGAAATAACGCGCTGCGTTTCTGCCGTGCCCCCTTTCAGCGGACTTCTGAACGTTCTCGTATTCAACATGGAACGGGGTGTCCATCTGAACGAGATAGCCGATTTTCTCGAACAAAGCCCGGAGGCATGCCCGTTCGACGTCATCCTTGCCAACGAGCTGGATGACGGCTGCACACGTTCCGGTCAGGTAAACACGACGAAAGCCCTTGCGGAGCGTCTCGGTATGGATGCGGTTTTCGGTCTGGAATTCATTGAACTTGTCAATCAGAACGATAAAAAAGGATATCACGGAAACGCTATCTTCTCCCGCTTTCCCATCAAACGGTCCAGAATCGTCCGCCTTCCGGAAGAATACAACTGGTATTTTGATAGGCAGCGCAGAATCGGGGGCAGACTTGCCATCCTCGCGGATCTGGATCTCGGAACCCAATCCGTTACGGTTGGAACAATCCATCTTGAAAACCGGACGAACGGGACCGGGAGAAAACATCAGCTGCTGACCGTTCTGGACGCAGTAGATTCCTTCTCAGCAAATCATCCTGTGATCCTGGGCGGGGATCTGAATACCAATACGTTTGACGGACGCGATAAAGCGGAGATCCAGCGGATCGCTTCCGATCCTCTGCTTCAGCGCAGCTGTCTTGAAGATGTCTTTGAAAAAGAAGGATGCCTTCCCGCAGCAATGTCGGCCGGATATACACCTGTCCCCAAATCGCCGCTGCCGACACGGCGCAAGCCCCTGCCGCAAGGCGGAGATCTCCCGCTGCGTCTGGACTGGATTCTGCTTCGGGACGCCTGCTGCGGAGGGAGCCGCACCATATCCACAAAGCGGGCAGACTGCGGGTTTGCGAAACCAGGAAGCTCGCTTGAAAGGTTTGCCGGGGAAGAACTGTCGGATCATAACGCTGTCTGGAGCAGATGCCTGCTGTAAGAGAACAGTTTTCCGCAAATAAAGAAAAGAAGAACGGTTTTATCCGTTCTCCCTTTGATTCTGTATCTTCAGATCGTTTCCGCAATCCTTCTCGCCACGAACACGCCGCTGGCGGAGGCGTGTGACAGCGAATGCGTCACGCCGCTGCCGTCCCCGATCACGTACAGTCCCCTGTACTTCGTCTCCAGATTTTCATCCAGCTTCACTTCCATGTTGTAGAACTTCACTTCCACGCCGTACAGAAGCGTATCGTCGTTTGCGGTTCCAGGCGCGATATTATCGAGAGCGTAGAGCATCTCGATGATGCCGTCCAGAATCCTCTTCGGCATGACCAAACTGAGATCGCCGGGAGTCGCTTTCAGCGTCGGTACGATAAAACCTTTCTGAATACGCTTTTCCGTGCTCCTCTGACCGCGGATCAAATCGCCGAACCGCTGAACGATCACACCGCCTCCCAGCATGTTGGACAGACGCGCGATGCTTTCCCCATATCCGTTAGAATCATGGAACGGTTCCGTAAAGTGTTTGGAAACAAGCAGCGCGAAGTTGGTGTTCTCCGTTTTCTTCGACTCGTCCTCATAGCTGTGTCCGTTTACCGTAACGATTCCATTCGTATTCTCGGCAACGACCGCGCCTCTCGGATTCATGCAGAACGTTCTGACAAGATCCTGATACTGCTGCGTCTTATATACGATCTTGCTCTCGTACACCTTGTCCGTGATATGGCTGAACACCTCCGCGGGCAATTCGATCCTCGCACCGATATCCACCCTGTTGGACAGAGTGGGAATCTTCAGCTTTTCACAAAGGCCGCCCATCCAGGCACTTCCGCTTCTTCCGACGGACACAATGCACTGCCTGCAGGAATATGTCCCTGCATCCGTGATTACTTCGTATCCGTTTTCCCTAACCGTAATGTCTCTGACAGGTTCCAGAAAATGAAACTCCGTTTTCTCTTTCAGATAATCGTAAACGGATGAAAGAACGTCGTAATTGATATCCGTACCGAGATGCCTGACGGAAGCATTCAGCAGATGCAGCCCGTTCTGCAGGCACGTGGTCCTGAGACCGCTGTCCGCGGCATTGTACAGTTTTGTGCAGCCGCCCCCGTGCTTGATATTGATCTCATCGACATAATGCATGAGTTCAAGCGCTCTGTCTTTCCCGATATGCTCGTGGAGCGTGCCGCCGAATTCATTTGTAATATTGTATTTTCCGTCCGAAAATGCGCCAGCTCCTCCGAACCCGTTCATGATGGAACAGCTGGGGCAGTGAACACATCCCGGCACTGTTGTCCCGTTGATGGGACAATGTCTCTGCTCAAGCGGCCTTCCCGCTTCCAGCACAACGGTCTTCAGATCCGGCCTCAGGATGGACAGTTCGTACGCTGAGAATATGCCGCCGGGACCTGCTCCTACAATTACTACATCAAAATTCTGGTTCATTTTTTCTATCCTTTACACTGTTTCTTTGCCTGGTCTGGATTTTCCCAAGAAAATAATATTATATCGGATTTCACAATCCCGCGCAATCGGTGAAAGTACGAAAAAAGAATCCTCTCCGAAAGAGGACCCTTTCTGAAACGATATGGCAGATTCCGTCAGGAATTGACCTGCTGATCCGGCGAAGAATCCCCTCCCGCCGGGGCAGAACTCGAAAAGACAACCGTCGAGGAGCTTCCCTGCGGATTTCCGTTTGCCGCTCTTCTGGTCACAATGATCATCTGGATCACAAACCAGATCCTGATCAATCCGTCAACCACAAGGGCGATCCCCGCAAAGATATTCAAAAGCTTGCCTGCCTTGAACGGGACAAACAGGAACACGCCGCCGACCACCAGAGTAAACAGAGCGGCGAACAGCAGATAACGATAATACGCCCCGCCGAGTCTGCGGATATTCATAGCAAGTTGAATATGAAGAAGCGAGCCCGCCATGATAAAGAAACCGACGATCGCGATCATCCATGCAAGCGCCTCCGTCTGATTCACAATGAAAACGACGCCTAGCAGCGTACAAATCGCGCCGGAAGCGAAAGCGAAGCTCATACCGTCGGTCGGCACCGCTCTCGCGAAATAAAGGATGATATTCAGAATGCCGGCTGCAAGAAACGCGATTCCGATAGCCAGTGCGAAGTATTTCTGTGCCTCTTCAGGCCATATGATCATTGCAATGCCAAGCAACACGCTGATAATACCGATTGCCAACATGGTCCATCTGAATTTATTTCTGTCCCAGGTCATGATACTGTCTCTTCCTTTCTGTCTCGGTTAATTCTTGTCTGAAGGATGGCGCTCAAAATGTTACAGTGCGTGGAGCGGCTGTAAATGAAGAAAACGTCGCTTCCGCATTGCACAGCCGGAATACAACGGTATTGCCGTCGTCCGGGCTGTACATTGCCTTAAGATCCGGATACGCGTCCAGCATGTGCACCCTTGCCTCTCTGCGGTCGTCTTCCTTCGCTTCAGCGCGGACGCGGAGCCATTCGCTTCCATTGAAAGCGCAGATCTCCACTTTCGGGTTTGCCAATATCTGCCGGGCAACGTCTTTCACTTTCCCCGTCTGGATATAAAGGCCTCCGTCGAACAGATCGACTGTCCCGAAGGGACGGACACGGGGCTGCCCGTTATCGTCGGTCGCAAGATAATACGTTCCGCAGCTTTTCAAAAACTCATATACTTCCTTCATGCCGGTCTCCTTTTTTTATTCAGTATATCACAAATGCCGAAATACTGCCTCATGCTGCATGCGGTTGCAGGGATTCTTCACGGAATCGTACGCGTTACGGATTAACCATGCCCGTCTTGTCTTCTCCCACTCAATGTGGTCTCCTCTCTTCATTCTTTTGAAGGCGAACACGTTTTTCAGATTGATTCCTCCGATAAAAAGTGACAGAATAAAAGGACAATCTTTCGATGGGATCCGTAATAAGCGGAACACAGATTCTTTTCAACACACGATTTCTCAGGGCGGAACATGCACAGGATTTCTTTTAAAAACCGGGACAGCGTTGATATGACGAAGGGCAACATCCTCCGCCATCTCATCATTTTCTCCGTTCCGCTTCTCGTAGGAAATCTTTTCCAGCAGCTATACAATACTGTCGATTCATGGGTCGTCGGGAATTATGTCAGTAACGAAGCATTCTCCGCCGTCGGAACCGTCAGCCCGATTATTAACCTTCTGATCGGCGTATTCATGGGCTTCTCATCCGGTGCCAGCGTCGTAATCTCCCAGTATTTCGGAGCAAAGAAATATGACCACGTCAAATCCGCAGTTCATACGACCGCTCTGATGACGATTCTTCTGAGCGTTGTCTTTACCATCGTGGGAATTCTGATGACGCCTGTCATGCTCCGATTCATGCGGACACCTGATAACGTATTTCCCGAGTCGCGAACCTATCTCACCATCTATTTCAGCGGCATGGCCGCTCTTCTGATCTATAATATGGGGTCGTCCATCCTTCGCGCAATCGGGGACTCGCTCCGACCATTTTATTTCCTTGTTGCGTGCAGTCTGACCAATATCGCGCTTGATTTCGTGTTTGTACTTATCTTTCATATGGGTGTTGCCGGTGTTGCCTATGCGACCGTCATCTCCGAGCTGGTATCAGCAGTGCTAGTAACAATTGTTTTGCTTCGTACCGGCACATGCGTAAAACTCGTTCCGCGAGATTTGAAAATCGACGGAGAAATCCTTACCCAGATACTGAATGTCGGAATCCCTGCCGGCTTTCAAATGGGGGTCACCGCTTTTTCGAACGTATTCGTTCAGGGATACATCAACCAGTTCGGTGCAGATTTCATGTCCGGCTGGGGCGCATATTTGAAAGTGGACAACCTGATGTTCCTTCCGATGCAATCTCTCGCACTGGCTACTACTACTTTTGTCGGGCAGAACCTTGGACACGGAGACGCAAAGCGGGCACGTGAGGGGACCCGAACAGGTCTCATTATCTCCGCTTCTGTAACCGCATTCCTTTCCGTCATCATCCTGTTTACCGCTCCTCATCTTATCCGGTTCTTCAATCCCAAAGAGGAAGTAGTAACACTCGGGTCTTTTATTCTTCATACCATTACCCCCTTCACTGTCTGCTGCTGCATCAATCAGGTCCTTGCGGGATCGCTGCGCGGCGCAGGTAATTCCCGCGCACCGATGGTAATCATGCTCACGTCCTTTGTTGTCTTTCGACAGATCTACCTTTTCACACTCACAAGACTGGTCGATAATTCCCAGACAGTTGTCGCATTGAGTTATCCGGCAGGCTGGGTGCTCTGCAGCACTCTCCTGTTAATCTATTACATGAAGCACATGCCAAACCGAACCGAGCTGAACCTGCATGCACCCGCTTCCGAATCGTGATTCGTTTCTTTTCCGCTTTTGCGTCCAATACGTTTATAGGAATGGCTACGAGCTGAGCGCCTTTTCTTTCCGACCCTTACGTATTATAATGAGCGTGTATAATAAGCGTCTTCTGTAAGGGGGCTTTGTGAACAGACCACTACTTATCGTGAATCCAAAAGCAGGGCTGGGATTGTATCAGAGGCACATTCCGGTTGTCGTGAACCGGCTGTCCGCCGCTGGTATTGTTCCCGCTGTTTATATCACCCAAAGCGCAGGAGACGCAAAACGTATCGCCACGGAGAAGGCAGAAGAATATGATGCTGTCATCTGTTACGGCGGAGACGGAACGCTGAACGAAGTCGTTTCCGGCGTTCTGGAAAGCGGTACCGGAAGAACGATCGGATATATTCCCGCAGGAAGCACGAACGATTATGCCTACAGTCTCAAACTTCCTGCAGATATCAGAAAGCTCTCCGAGATCTTGCTTACCGGCAAGGAGCAGGAAAGCGATGTCGGTCTGTTCAATGAAAGACCGTTCGTTTATGTCGCCGCTTTCGGCGCCTTCACATCCATTCCCTACACGACCGATCAGGTCGCAAAAAACATATTCGGCCATGCCGCCTATATCATGGAGGGAGTCCGCACCCTCATGGACATTTCACCGGTGCATATGACCGTTGAAACAGAAGGTGAAAGAATCGAGGACGATTTCATTTTTGGCATGATCTCAAACTCTGAATCCGTTGCGGGCGTGCATGAGCTTCTTCCCGGCGCCGAAGTCCGTCTGAACGACGGTTACTTTGAAATGCTCCTGATCCGCTATCCCGTCACACTGACGGATTGGAACGAGATCCTGACCTGCTTGTCAACAAAATCCACGGACGATAAGCATATCTATTACAGGAAAGTCAACGATGTCACATTCCGGAGCCCTTCCGAAAGCGCCTGGACTCTGGATGGTGAAAGCGGAGGAGCTTTTCTGGAATCCCGGATCGTTAATCGGCACGCCGCCTTTAAAATCATCGTTCCCGATTAAAATTGCACTTTGAGTTACAGCGTTTCGGTATCCCGTCATGGGATACCTTTTTTTGAACCTTCCCTGTTGGGTTGTTTCCTTTTCTCATCTAGGCAACGATCCCGAGGATATCCTCGGAAATCGCATAATTGCGAATAACAAATTGTTTTAACAACAAAAAATCTATAACCCTTCTTGACAAGTTAGAATTGTCTAACTATAATGCAGTTGATGGTTAGCAGTTGTTAACTGCCAGCCAATTTTAATGATCACGGGTTAGATACATCTAACCAAAGGAGAATCGTCTATGATGCCCTTGGCCCTCGCGGATATCGGGGAAGAAAACATTATCAAGCGCGTCGGGGGAAGTCCCGAAACAAAGAAACATTTGGAAAACCTCGGTTTTGTCGTCGGAGGAACCGTCACGATCATCACTTCCATGGCGGGAAATATCATTGTGAATGTGAAGGATACCAGAGTGGCGATCAACGAGGAAATGGCAAGAAAGATTATGGTGTGATGCCGCAGCCGCGGCTCAATATAAATCAGCGGAAAGGAATTTGGTGAATGAGAACTCTAAGAGACGTACACATCGGCGATACCGTCAAAGTCGTTAAGATTCACGGTGAAGGCGCAATCAAACGCAGGATCATGGACATGGGAATTACAAAAGGAATCGACATCTATGTCCGAAAAGTCGCGCCGCTGGGCGATCCCGTCGAGATTACGATCCGCGGGTATGAGCTTTCCCTTCGGAAAGCCGATGCAGAAATGATCGAAGTGGAATAATGAACAGCGGCTGTCTGAAACCAGCCGTCAAAGAAAGGAGCTACCTTTGAATATTAGAATAGCCCTTGCGGGCAATCCGAACAGCGGAAAAACCACGTTGTTCAACGCTCTCACAGGTTCCAATCAGTTCGTTGGCAACTGGCCGGGAGTCACGGTTGAAAAAAAGGAAGGCAAACTGAAAAAGCACGATGACGTTACCGTCACCGACCTTCCCGGTATATACTCTCTCTCCCCTTACACGCTCGAAGAAGTGGTGGCAAGGAACTACCTGATCGAGGAACGTCCCGACGCGATTCTTGATATCGTCGACGGTTCCAACCTTGAAAGGAACCTTTATCTGACCACGCAGCTGACTGAGCTTGGCATCCCCGTGGTGATTGCCATCAACATGATGGACGTAGTCAAGAAAAACGGAGACAAAATCGATACCGCCGAACTGTCCCGGCAGCTCGGATGCAGAATCGTCGAGATCTCCGCTCTGAAGGGAACCGGCGTCATGGAAGCGGCCGAAGCCGCTATCGAAGCGGCAAAGGGAACAAAGACCGTGCCGATGCACACTTTCTCCGGCAGCGTGGAGCATGCGCTTGCACATATCGAAGAAGCGTGCCTGCACGATCTTCCGGAAGAGCAGCAGCGCTGGTATGCCGTCAAGATCTTCGAGCGCGATGACAAAGTGCTTGAAAAACTGAATATCCCCGGTGCTACGATGTCCCACATTGAAAAGGACATCCGGGCAGCGGAGGCAGAACTCGACGACGACGCGGAGGCGATCATCACCAACGAGCGGTATCTGTATATCGCCTCCATACTGAAATCCTGTTATAAAAAGAAAAATGTCGGAAGTCTGACTGCTTCAGATAAGATCGACAAGATTGTTACCAACCGCTGGCTCGGTCTTCCGATTTTTGCGGCGATCATGTTCCTTGTATATTGGATCTCCATGGTCGGCGTCGGCGCATCCGCGACAGACTGGGCGAACGACGGATTGTTCGGAGACGGCTGGCATCTGTTCGGCATAGGCTCCGCGGCATATGAGGAAGTCGCCGAAGAATACGGTAACGCCTCCAATATCGTCGACGGGTATGATGCTTACGTGGAAAAAAACGGCGTCGCACCTGAAGGCAGTTTCGAGTATGAAGTGGAAGACGAGGAAACGCTCGCGACAGAAACCCTGACAGCCAGTCTTGCGGAATACGATGACGCGGTCAAAGTCCTTGAACGCTATGGCGAGGAGCCTGATCCTGCGAGTTACGGTGTATGGGTCCCCGGTGTTCCGGTTCTCGTTGAAAACCTCCTGAACGCGCTCAACGTTCCTGAAGAAGGCGCGGGCGCTGTCGTACGCGGTGTAATTCTGGACGGCATCGTCGCCGGCGTCGGCGCTGTCCTCGGCTTTGTTCCGCAGATGCTCGTTTTGTTCCTGCTTCTCGCTTTCCTGGAGGCATGCGGCTACATGGCCAGAATCGCGTTCGTACTGGACCGTATCTTCCGGAAATTCGGTCTTTCAGGTAAATCCTTTATCCCGATGCTCATCGGCACGGGCTGCGGCATTCCCGGCATTATGGCCTCCCGTACGATTGAAAATGAACGCGACCGCCGAATGACGATCATGACGACGACCTTCATCCCCTGCGGCGCAAAAGTGCCCTTCATAGCCATGATTGCTGGCGCCATCTTCAACGGAAGTCCGTGGATCGCGACCGGTTCCTATTTCATCGGTATGGCTGCGATCGTTATTTCCGGCATCATGCTGAAAAAAACGAAGATGTTCGCAGGCGAGCCCGCCCCGTTCGTTATGGAACTTCCGGCATACCACATGCCGACTTTGAAAAACGTGCTACGGTCCATGTGGGAGCGCGGCTGGTCCTTTATCAAGAAAGCCGGCACGATCATTTTGCTCTCAACGATTGTTGTCTGGTTCACTTCTTTCTTCGGATTTACGCCTGAAGGCTTCAGAATGCTGGCAGAAGAAGAACTGCATCTGTCCATACTGGCCAGAATCGGCAACGCGATCGCATGGATCTTCGCTCCTCTTGGCTGGGGCACCTGGCAGGCAGCGGTCGCTTCCGTTACCGGCCTTGTCGCGAAGGAAAACATCGTCGGTACGATGGGCATCCTATACCGTACTGCAGGCCAGACCGTTTATCAGACGCTGGCCAGCGTATTCACACCGGTCACAGGCTTCTCCTTCCTTGTTTTCAACCTGCTCTGCGCGCCTTGCTTTGCCGCTATCGGTGCGATCCGCCGCGAAATGAACAATGCAAAATGGACCTGGTTCGCAATTCTCTACCAGTGCTGCTTTGCTTATGTCATCGCTCTGATCATCAATCAGATCGGCGGTGTCTTCACAGGCAAGCTGAATGTGATTGGTCTGATCGCCGCGATCGCGCTCATCGCCGTGATTGTCTATATGCTGTTCCGTCCGTACAAGGAAGCTACGAAGCTTGAACGTCAGGTCAGAATCAAGTAAACTGAAGTAAAGGAAAGTGATGCATTATGTCATGGCTATCAGAAAATCTCGGAACAATTATCGTGGCAGTTCTGCTGATAGGAGTGATCTCCGCTGTCATAGCGGGTCTCATCCGGGATCGGAAAAAGGGGAAATCCTCCTGCGGATGCAACTGTGCGCACTGCGCCATGGCACAATCGTGTCACAGCCGCAAGCATTAATCTGATGCGCAATACTTTAGGGGGAGATGTACGAACCGTCATCTTCCCCTTTTTAAACAGTCTTTTGGACAAAATATCCGGACAGCCTTCCTGCAGCAATCAGCGGGGGCTGAACAATTGGGAGAATTATCATGACAGAGTATATTTTTACCGTTAAAGGTATGGCATGTGAAATGTGCGAAAACCACGTCAACGACGCCGTGCGCCGTGTCGCAGATATCAAAAGCGTCAAATCCAACCGTAAGAAAGACGAAACGGTCGTTGTCGCGGAAGAGCTTGATACCGAACGCGTCTGTGAGGCAATACGCAGTCTCGGCTATGATGTGGACGGCTTTCTTGAAATGCCGTATCAGAAGCGTTCGTTATTCGGTTTCGGAAAATGAGTCCTTGCAGGAAAACAGGCGGCAGAATCATTCTGCCGCCTGTTCTTTGTTTTGAATTCAGAAAGAATTCATCACTTTATATAAAAGCCTGTGCAGCTCTGCCGCCTCCTGACGGTCCAGGCGGATGCAGGATGCCATCTTGAATGGAATATCCAGCGCTTTCTCTTTCAGCGCCTCCCCTTCCTTCGTAATGCGCACCATCAAAACGCGTTCGTCTTCCTCCGATCTTCTGCGCGTGATCAGACCCTTTTTTTCAAGGCTCTTCAGCAGAGGGGTCAAGGTTCCCGAATCCAGATGCAGCCGGTTGCCCAGTTCTTTCGCGCTGATCTCAACGTTCTCCCAAAGCACCATCAGCGCAACGTACTGCGTATATGTGATATCCAGCTCTGAAAGAAGGGGATGATATTGTTTGATCACCTCGCGGGAAGCCGCGTACAGGGGAAAGCAGAGCTGATTGTCCAGTTTTAGCGGGTCATATCGTTCCATTATTAATTGCTACAGTTATAAAGCTCTCGCTGCTTTTCGGATCAGAGCAGCTCTTTTACCTTCGCGGCGACCTTCTTCATATCCTCCGTCGGCTCAAAGCGCGCCACGATATTCCCGTCACGGTCGATCAGGAATTTTGTGAAATTCCATTTGATCTTTCCGTTGTTCTTGTAGTCCTTGTCCATCTTCTTCACAACTCCGCCGAGAAGAAGCGCCATCGGTCCCTTGAATCCCTCGAATTTGGTGTTTTCAGTAAGCCACTTGTAAAGCGGGATCGCGTTTTCGCCGTTCACGTCGATCTTGGAAAACTGGGGGAACGTGATGCCAAATCTGCCCGTGCAGAAGGTATGGATCTCATCGTCCATTCCGGGTGCCTGGTCCGCAAACTGATTGCATGGAAAGTCAAGGATCTCAAGGCCCTTGTCGTGGCACTCGTCATACAGATCCTGAAGCGGATCGTACTGGGGCGTAAAGCCGCATCCTGTCGCCGTATTGACTACCAGAAGAACCTTGCCTTTATAATCGGAGAGGGATACGTCCCGACCGTCCTGCGCTTTTACTACAAAATCATATATGTTCATCGTGCAACCTCCATTAAATATTTTATTCAATTTAATTTTACTCAATCATTTTTCTTCTGTCAATCTTTTTCTTCCCTTGCCTGCTGAAAATCTTCCTGGAGTTCAGAAAAAAAGGAAGGCGCATCTGTCGGATGTGCCTTCCTCTGTTCTGTTGCAGTTCCAGGCTGCTGATACTAGTCGCTCAGCAAGCGCTGACGTTTGTAAGTGATCTCTGTTGCGACCGGCCTTCCGGATACCGCTTCATAATAGAATTTGACGGTTGCCGTGTCTCCTACCGCTGCGTCAAGGTCGCCCTTTATCGTTACGCTGCCGAGGAGGAATGAATACTTGACTCCGTCCGTGGCATCCACAACGAGTGAGTTGCCCGCCCTCTGAACGATGATTCCGGTGATCTTCTTGATCTTGACAGGCTGCACGGTCGGAGTGGGATCGGACGGAGCTAGCACTTTGATCTCTTTCGCATTAGGTGTATCGGAAGCATACCCGTCATATGTCACGCGGATACGCGCATCGGTCTCGAGATCGTATTTCTTTTCATCGATAAACGTATTACCTGTAATCCGGAAAGAATACTTGTTGCTCTTGCTGGTGATGATCGTCACCTTGGTCGACGTCAGTTTTGTAACGACGCCGGTCAGTTCTTTGTTCAGAAGCGACGGGTCAAGATCCCTGCGGTCCGGATTTGCTTTAACGATTACGATTTCAATCGCTTCAGGGTCATCGATGAGATCTCCCTCAAACGTGACCTCCACCACATCGTCGCGCACCACGTTATCCTGTCCGATGATCACCGTATCTTTCGTGACCTTGAAACGGAGAACGTCGGAAGACGTGATCTGCACAAATATATCGGTGTCGATCTTTGTCATGACCGTTCCCATGATCGTGCTGGTCGGATTGGACTGCGTGACCGTAATTGCCAGCACTTCGGGGCAGGATGTGATGTCTCCTTCATACGCGACTAAAACCGTGTCGCCCTTATGCACTGACGCATCCGTGATGTTCGACAGCGCAAAGCTGATCGTGTTTCCGTTATCCATCCGGATAATCAGCGAATTGGCCGCTGTTGCCATTACCACGCCGGATACAGTCTTCGCCGGCTCAAGTGTTGGTTCCGGCGGTTCTGCGGTGGGTGCCGCCGTCGGCTCGGGGATAGGCTCCGAAGTCGGCACAGGTGTTTCAGCGGCGGGTTCCTTTGCAGGCTCTGTTTCCGCCGGCACTGCCGTCGGCTGTGCATCCGGCGCCACGATCTGAATGCATCCCGTGACGAAGAAAGCAAAAACCAGAATCATCACGATGCCGAATCTCAGAATGTTCCTCACATTTCATACCTCGCGTCTTTTTTTAAATCAACAGACATATTATAGGCAGCCACCGTATAAGTCAACCCCGTATGCGTGTTATTCAAAATCATTTTACACGTTCAGGGATCGGCAGACGCATCAATAAGAAAAAGCCTCGATGATCGAGGCTTTGCATGTTTCCCGGACAGCTCAGTACACGGCAGGGATCAGAAGTTTCCACCCGATCTGAATCAGGTTCTTGTCCTTGATCCTGTCGCGGTTCAGGTTATAGATCTCATCCACCGTCGTTCCGAAACGAGCGGCGATTTTAGTCAGGTTGTCGCCCTGCTTTACCGTATACAGATAAAACTTGTTGCCTACTCCGCCGACCGCTTTTTCAAGTTCTTCCGCTGTCGCCTGTTCGAATCCTTCCAGCATGACCACTGCCTCCTGTTCCGTATCTTAAATCTGCTTCGCCGGAATCAAAAGTTTCCATCCGACGCGGATGATATTCTTGTCCTGAATCTTGTCACGATTCAGATTATAAATGATATTCACTGATGTGCCGAATCTTCTCGCGAGTTTGTTGAGCGTATCCCCCTCAACGACCACGTATTCAAAGCACGGTCCGACATATCTGTCCCCTTCCAGGACCACTCCTCCGGATACTTCGCTCAGCGATTCGTTCTTGAGTTCTGCCATTGTAAAACCCTCCTGTTATAAACATTTGATTGCCGTTTCCGCAACACCGTGAAACGGGCGCAGGGAAACAGATAATACGGTCTCTGACTCTTAAGCGTACATTTTCCCGAGGATCCAGTTGCGGAGCCGGATAGGCAGTATTGCCCCCAGCAAAAGAAAGAACTGGTATTTGAGCCCGCAGCTGTATCTCGCCTTCGGATTCTTTTTTCTGCTGATGGAAACGATTCTCTGCGCAAGCGTTTCAGGCGGCATGCCGTTTTCTTCGTCATGCTCCATGGAAGCGACGGAACGGGACAAGGCTTTATATACTTCCTGTCCCTCCGTGTTCTTTTTCCTTGCCGCGGTAAAGCCGGTTTTTGTGTCGCCCGGAAGAATCGCCGTCACCCGGATCCCGAACGGCCGCACTTCGTTCTGCAGCGCTTCCGTTATGGAAAGAACACCCGCTTTCACCGCGGAATACCAGCTCTGGAAGGGAATGGACAATGCTCCTGCAACGGAGCTGATATTGATAATCATCCCGGAACCGGCTTCTCTCATGTACGGCAGGACCGCTCTTGTGCAATGAGCGATTCCGAGAAGGCATACTTCAAACTGGCTGCGGATCTCCTCATCCGTCTGAAACTCAAATGCGCCGGAGATTCCTGAGCCTGCGTTGTTTACGAGAATATCCACTCGTCCCTGATCCGCAATGACTTTGTTCACCGCCTCAAGAACTTGTTTCTCATCCGTAACATCCGCGGCAAGCGGCAGAACGGAAGCACCTTCCTTCGGGTGTCTGGAAAGCCCGTATACGGTATCACCCTGCTTCGCAAACAGTTCTGCGGCGGCTTTTCCAATCCCGCTGGACGCGCCGGTCACGATAACGATACGTTTATTCTCCGACATGCTTCTTTACCGTTCTTTCTATGATGGAGAGCGCTTCGTCCAGAATCTCCTTGGTATGGGACGCCATATAACTGGTACGAAGCAGACAAGCATCCGCAGTCGTCGCGGGTGGCAGAACAGGATTCGTGTATACGCCGTCCTCATACAGCTCGCGCCATGTCTCCAACGTTGTGATCGCATCCTTCGTATAGATGGGTATGATTGGCGTGACGCTGTCTTTGATGTGAAGCCCCGCGGCCTTCAGTCCCTCGCGCATATAGTTGGAAAGGGAGATCAGCCTTTGCGGAAGTTCGGGCTGTTCCTCGAGGATTGTCAGTGCCTCCAGCGCCGTCGCAACGGAAGCGGGCGGAATCGACGCGCAGAACATATACGGGCGGGATGCGTGCCTTGCATAATCGATCGCATGGGCGGTCGATGCCATAAATCCGCCGATGGAAGCGAGCGATTTGGAAAATGTCCCCATGATGATATCCACTTCATCCGTCAATCCGAAATAGTCTGCCGTGCCCCGTCCCCCGTTACCGAGTACGCCGAGACCATGCGCGTCATCGACCATGACTCTCGCCCCGTATTTTCTGGCGAGGCGGACGATCTCAGGCAGATTGCAGATATCGCCGCTCATGGAGAACACGCCGTCTGTCACAATCAGCGCACCGGAATGATCCGGCACTTTCTGCAGGCATCTCTCCAAATGCTCCATATCGCTGTGACGGTACCGGAGCATCGTCGCGTACGAAAGCTTGCAGCCGTCGTATATGCTCGCATGGTTTTCCTTATCCACGATGATATAGTCGTCTTTTCCGCAGATAGCGGAAATAATGCCAAGGTTGGAAAGAAAGCCCGTCGAGAACGTCATAACGGCTTCTTTCCCGAGAAATGACGCCAGTCTCCTTTCGAGCTCTGTATGAAGGCACAGTGTTCCGTTCAGAAATCTGGACCCGGAACATCCCGCGCCGAATTCTTTCAGCGCGCGTACACCCGCCTCGATCACGCGCGGATGGACCGTCAGCCCGAGATAGTTGTTGGATCCCAGCATGATCCGCCGTTTGCCTTCCATGATGACTTCCGTGTCCTGCCGGGTCTCCAGCTCATGAAAATACGGATAAATGCCTTTCTCTCTGATTTCAACTGCCAGGGGATTGATTGGTTTTGCTAAAATATCGATCATATGATTCCTCTAAAAAAACACATTTATAATATTATATACGTATTATGTCGTTTTCCGCAACAGACCTTGCGTATATCGCAGGTTGCAGAAGATGCCCGAATATGGCATGATGTTGATACTTCTTAAAAGCAGGAGCGATCAGAACCGAAATGAATCCGCAGTTTTTCCTGAACAGCATATTGTTCGGCGTCGGTCTCGCCATGGATGCCTTTTCCGTCTCCCTCTCGAACGGACTGAACGAGCCGGGCATGCCGAGATCCAAATCTTTCCTGATCGCGGGAACGTTCGCCCTGTTCCAGTTTCTGATGCCCATGATAGGCTGGTTCTGCGTTCATACGATTGAGGAAGCCTTCCATACCGTCAGCCGCTTTATTCCCTGGATCGCGCTGGTCCTTCTTCTGTATATCGGCGGTAAAATGCTTCTGGAAGGTATTAGGAACAAAGATACAGAACACGAAAAAGCGACCGTCGGCACGGGCTCTCTTGTCGTTCAGGCAGTCGCGACCTCCATCGACGCGCTCTCGGTCGGTTTTACTATCTCCGAATTCGGTCCTGTTCCCGCCGCGGTTGAATCCGTGATCATCGGCGTGGTCACCTTCTTAATCTGTCTTGCCGGCGTGGGCATCGGAAAAAAGGCAGGCACCAGACTTGCCGGAAAAGCTTCCATTCTTGGAGGAATCATTCTGATCGTCATCGGTATCGAAATCTTTCTGAAAGGGATCCTGTAGGCTTCCGTCGGTTTGCTCTGTTTTCTCTGGTGCGTCTTCCTGTTTCTTTCGTAACAGCATGTCATTTGTCTGACAAAGTGTCTCGGGTCATTTTACCTTGCCGGATAATCTTTTCCAAATCAAGCCGGAAGGCGGTGTTTTGACACAAAAAATACCCGTACCGCTGAATGCGATACGGGCAATTGTACCTGTTATCTGTTATTCCTTACGGATATCCTCCAACCGGGTTCCGCCCATCATCAGTCCTATTTCCTCGACAGTCGTCTCGGACGGTCTGACGATTCCCATCAGCTTCCCTTCGAACGGAACCCCGATACGGTCCGACAGTTTCATGACCTCCTCGAGCTCTGTTGAGACAAGAAGAACAGCCGCTCCCTCATCCCGCTGTTTCATGATCTGCCCGTGAATGTACTCGATTGCGCCGACATCAAGACCGCGTGTCGGATGCATGGCAATCAGGAATTTGGGGTTGCGGGACAGTTCGCGCGCAACGATGACCTTTTGCTGGTTGCCGCCGGAAAGACTTCCGGCAAACTCGTAACGGCTCGGCGTTTTTACACCGAATCGCTCAATCAGCTCATTCGCGTACGCATCGATCGCACGGTTGTCAAGCAGAGCTCCCTTGCCGAATTTCGGCGTGTAGTAATCCTGCAGGATAAAGTTCTCGGTCAGATGCATTCCAAGAATCAGTCCCGCCTTATGACGGTCCGCGGGAATATGAGAAACACCGCTGGACATAATCTGCCGGGTTGATTCTTTTCCCAGATCCTTCCCTTCATACATGGCCGATCCGCTTGTCGCGTGTTTTGCACCGGTCAGGCATTCCACCAGCTCATTCTGTCCGTTTCCGTCGACACCGGCGATTCCGAAAATCTCTCCCGAATGAACGTCGAAGGAGATATCGGTAAGCAGATTCGTATGCGCGTCGCGGGCAAGCGTCAGGTCGCTGACCTGTACCATTGCCTCGCCCTCCGTTCCTGCCTTACGCTCGATGGAAAAGCTGACGTCACGTCCGACCATCAGACGCGCAAGATCGTTGACCGTGCAATCCGCTACATTGTATGTTCCCTCGGTGCGTCCGAGTCTGAGAACGGTGACCCGGTCGCAGATCTCCTTGATTTCGTTCAGCTTATGGCTGATGAACAGAACCGTAAATCCCTTTTCTGTCAGGCTGCGGATCATATTGAACAACTCGCCCGTCTCCTGCGGGGTCAGAACGGAAGTCGGCTCATCCAGGATCAGTATCTTCGCGCCGCGGTACAGTGCCTTAATGATCTCCACACGCTGACGCTGTCCGACCGCAAGATCCCCGACTTTCGCTTCCGGATCGATCTCCAGATTATACTTTTCGGCAAGTTCCGATATGCGCTTCGCCGCCTGTTTAAAGTTGAGTTTTAAATAGCCGGCGTCGGTCGCGCCGATCAGGCAGTTCTCTGTAACCGTCATGGTCGGAACAAGCATAAAATGCTGATGGACCATGCCGATTCCGATCGCCATCGCGTCACGTGCGGAATTGAAATGAACCTCTTTTCCATCAATCACGATTTCGCCGGAAGTCGGTTTGATCAGCCCGCAGAGCTGATTCATCAGCGTGGATTTCCCCGCTCCGTTTTCACCGAGCAAAGCGTGTACTTCGCCCGCACGCACATTCAGGCAGACATCCGCATTGGCCAGAACGCCCGGGAACTGCTTGTAGATATGGCGCATTTCGAGGATGATGTTTTCGTTTTGCTTCGTTTCCATCCTGTCCTCCTTATCCGCGCCTGTACGGCTTGCCCTGTGCAGCCGGTGCCATGGTGCTCTTACCCAGCAGTGCCAGTGCTACAACGGTCAGAATGTACGGCAGCATGTTGAGGAAGTAGTACGGAATGTTAACGCCGTAAACCTGAAGCAGGTTAGCCAGGACGTTGCCCGCCATAAAGATCATAGACGCGAACATGATGCCCGTCGGTTTATAGCGTCCGAAGATGACCGCCGCGATCGCGATATATCCTCTGCCGGAGACCATTTCCTCGGAGAAGAATGTCAGAAGACCGGTCGAGAGGAACGCGCCGCCGACACCCATCAGCATCGAGCCGACGATGCATGCCAGGTATCTGGTGCGGAAGACATTAATGCCCAGCGTATCCGCCGCACCCGGATTCTCGCCGACTGCCCGCAGGTTCAATCCGGGCTGTGTCTTAAACAGGAAGTATGAAATGACCGGAACCATCAAAAAACTGATATAGACGATCGGCATCTGATTGAAAAATGCCGTTCCGACGATCGGGATCTTTGAAACACCCGGGATCGGAAGGTTCTTGAACGTATCGATCGAGGCGATGGTGGTACTGACCCCGAACAAAACGCGGTTCAGCGCCGCTGAAAGTCCGGAACCGAGAATGTTGATGGCCACGCCAACGACCGTCTGGTTTGCGCGGAGCGTTATCGTCAGAAACGCAAACAGCAGCCCCATCAACCCTGCCGCAATAACGGCAAACAGAAGACCGCCCCATACGCTTCCGGTATAATAGGAACCGGCGACCGCAGCCAGTGTAGCGATCAGCATCGTGCCTTCAACACCGATATGCAGCAATCCCGCTTCATTGACCAGCAGCAGACCGAGCGCTGCGATCAGGATCGGTGTCGCCATACGGATATCGGAAGCAAGTACGTTCCCGATAATATTTACAGGACCAACTCCCATACTTACGCCTCCTTCCTTGCCTGCTTGCGGAGTTTCTGCTCGTTCATGATCTCAAGCACCATCTGGCTTCCGATGACCATAATGATCACGAGCGCCTGGATCACGCTGACGATAGAATCCGGCACCTGTGCTTTTCTCATCATATTGTTTCCGCCTGCACGGAACGCACCGAACAGCAATGCGCCGAACACGATGCCAACGGGTGAGTTCTGCCCGATCAGCGATACGGCAATACCATCGAAGCCATATCCGGACGCAAAAGCGCTCTGGATGCATTTCTGTACCCCGATGATTTCAATGCAGCCAGCAAGTCCTGCCGCGCCGCCCGCCAGAAACGTCACAAGCAGAATATTCTTCTTGATATTGATGCCCGAATAAAGCGCCGCCGTGGGATTCATGCCGGATACGCGGACTTCATAGCCTTTCTTGCTCCGGGAAATAAACAGCCAGAAAAGAATGACGCATCCGATAGCGATGAAATAACCCCAGTTCAGGCGGGACCCTTTAATCAGCGTGCCGAGCCGGGCGGATGCAAGCACGTTTTTTGTCTGCGGATTTCCGCCAGGCGTTGCGATCATCGGGCCGTTGATCAGATACTCGATCAAAAACTGGGCGATCGTGTTGAGCATAACGGTCGTAATAATCTCGCTCGCGCCGCAGAAAACTTTCAGAAGGCCCGTAATCAGGCACCAGAGCCCGCCGCCGATGAAACCGGCTATCAGGCAAAGAGGAACATGAATATACCAAGGCAGTCCGTTAACATATGCGCCGACCAGCGTGGCAAAGAGTGCGCCGATATACATCTGCCCCTCCATGCCGAGGTTTGTAAGCCCGCAGCGGTTACAGAGCGCAAAGCTTATACCAGTGAGCAGAAGCGGCGTCATTTTGACAAGCGTCTCGGTAAAATATCCGGCGCCGAATGCGCCGTTCACCATAGACGTGAACGCTTTCATCGGATCCTTCTTCATCGCAACGACAAGAAGCATGCCGATGATCAAAGCTATCACGACCGCCGCAATGGATACCCCGACGCTTGTAAGCGACCGGTTGGCGGTCGATTTCAATTTCACTTTATCGATCTTCATTCTTCTCTACCCATTCGAACAGATCTGTCGAAAAAACGCAGCCCCCGCGGGAAACCGCGGGAGCTGCAACATCATGCATCAGTATTGTCCGTCATATCCTCCGGCGAAGACCTTCTCAATGAAAGCATTGATTGCTTCTACCTTTTCTGCGGGCAGCTTCGTATCCCAGCCATGCCAGTCGGACACGAGCGTTCCGGCATCCGCAAGGCCATAGACGACCATGCCGTTTCTCCATGTGCCGTTCAGAATGGATTCGAACACATCGACGTAGATCGCAGGATAGTTACGCATTACGGACAGCACGACCGCTTCCGGTGCAATGCCGTACTGGTCGCCGTTGAATCCCAGCGCGTATACGCCGCGCTCTTCAGCCGCATGCAGGCAGCCGAGCTGTGCGGAGTTCGCGGATGCGGAAATGACATCGAAGCCGTTGTCGATATACGAAAGAGCCTTTTCCTTCGCAAGGTCCGCATCAGTCAGTGTGCCGAGATAGTCCGTTACGACTTCGCAGTTCGGATTGGTGAGCGCAACGCCCGGCTTGATGCCGGAAACGATGTCCGTGATCGCCGGAATGTCCTGTCCGCCGAGGAACACGACCTTGTTGTTATTGGTCAGGATGCCCATGATTCCGCCGATGACAACGCCCATATCAACCGGGCCGACGTATGCGAGATTCGGAAGATCTTTCAGCTCGACGCTCGTGGAAGAATCGATCTTGAATCCGTAGGACAGACAGAAATAGGTGTCCGGATAATCCGCAGCCACATCTTCGAGCGCTGTCTGGAACTGCGAACCGTGGACGATGACCATGTCGTACTTGTTCTTTCCGTAGTCACGAATGTACTCTTCCATGTCCGCTACAGCGATGCTCTCAATGTATTCGAGCTCAGTTCCGTATTTCTCAGAAATGGCTTTTGCGGATTCGTAGCAGATCTGGTTCCAGCCGTTATCGGTGATAACGCCGGACAGCAGCGCCACGACCTTGTACTCGTTGGTCGGTTTCGCAGCCGGCGCGGCAGCAGGCTCAGCAGCCGGTGCAGCGGCAGGCTCAGCGGCAGCCGGTGCGGCAGGAGCCGGAGCGGCGGCTTCCTGTGCGGCGGGTTTCGCGCCGCATCCTACGGCCGCGACGACCATGCAGAGAACCAGCAGCAAAGCAAAAATCTTCTTCATCAATGGTTTCCTCCTTAAAAGAATTATGATCATATCCGGA
>JAFPXU010000127.1 GCA_017394605.1 Clostridia bacterium
TCACCGGTCCAGTAGATGGTAATGGTTTCATCCTCGGGAAGATCATTGATCAGTTCGGTCTTATATTTCTGGCCTTTAAAGATCTGGAGCGCCTCTTCCTTAGTGACCTCTTTTCGGGTCCAGGGTTCACGGCGCTTGATGATCTCGCGCATTTTCTCTTCGATCGTTGCGTAATCATCCTGGGTCACGTTGATGGGAAGCGCGAAATCGTAGTACAGGCCGTCGGCGATCTGCGGCCCGATAGCGTACTGCACTTCTTTGCCGTAGAGTTCGATGACGGCTTTCGCCAGTATATGCGCCAGAGAATGACGATATACTTCCAGATACTGTTCCTTTTCCATAAGGGTTCACTCCTCTCTCCGCATTTCGACGGCACCACCGCCTGATGCGGAACAAAATATCATTATATATTACAACGATTTCAAGGAAAATCCTGCTTTTGTTAAAAAAATCCCCAGAAAGACAAATTATCATTGAAAGAGAACCGTTTTTCGTTTATAATAGCTTCATGCCGTTCAAAACGGCTGGTTTACTGTACGTTTTCGGAGGATTGCATGCGGTATCGCGACGATGACCCGTTGTTTTATGTCAGGAAGCATCGCAGCTTTCGGGGATTGATCGTCATCCTGCTGATCATCATGATTTTCTCCGTCAGCGTCGTTCTGGTCAATGCGTTTATCAACCGCCAGGTGCAGGCAGTCAGCCGTTCCGTCACGATACCGTCTCTGCCTTCATCTCTGGAAGGGTTTCGGATTCTCCACATTTCTGATCTTCATGGCACAATCTTCGGTGAAGGCCAGGAAGGCATCAGCGCAGCCATCAAGAATCTCCGCTATGATATCGTCGTGCTGACAGGCGACATGCTCGGATCCGACGGCAATTTTGACGGGCTGATTTCATTATTGGATCTGCTCGGAGATAAAGTTCCCGTATTCCTGATTGCCGGTGACGAAGACCCGTCGCCGATCCCTTCGACTGCGCACCTGAGCAATCAGACAAAAGCCGAGTACGTTCTCGCTGCCGAAACGCGCGGTGCCGTCTATCTCGATGTTCCTTATCAGCTCACCGTCGGAAAAACTGTACTTTGGCTCTGTCCGGAATCAGTGTATTCTACGGATATCGCCTCTACGAGGCATAGCATGGACTACAACCTCGACCTGCTTGAAAAGTCTCCAGAAACCGAAGACACAAAAGCGGCAAAAAGGGCGCTTGTTTACTGGATCGACAGGCTCAATCGGACAGAAGAGGCACTGATCGCCATGAAGAGTGCCGACACGAAAATCTGCGTCACGCATATCCCTTTTACGGCAGCAAATATCAGCGATCTGATGTATGCCGAAGGCCGCGACCTCCGCAATAACGCCACTCCCGTATCTCTGGTTCTGGCCGGGCATTATAATGCAGGCCAGTGTCAGTTACCAGTTTTTGGACCGGTTTTCATTCCGGCAGATGTCGGTATCTATCCTGAAGATCGCTGGTTTCCCGGCAGCAAGGGTTTAAGTGGACTGATTACGATTCGGGGCATTACGCAGCACATCAGTCCCGGCCTCGGTTCAGCGCTCGTCTATTCCCCTTTCAAATGGCGTTTTTTCAATTCTCCTTCCGTTACAGTCCTGTCCCTCACTTCAAAACTCGTTTCAGAGTAAAAGGATGGCACGAACATGAAGAAGCAGTATTACAACCGTGAACTCAGTTGGATCCGGTTCAACCGGCGCGTTCTGGAGGAAGCCGTCAATCCCGACAATCCGCTGCTTGAACAGGGGAAGTTTCTTTCGATCTGTGAAAGCAATCTGGACGAGTTCTTCATGGTTCGTGTCGGTTCTCTTGAAAGAGATCTGACCGCGGGAAGCAAGGAAAGAGACATTGCGGGCATGACGCCGAACGAACAGCTGACGCGTATTCATGTCGCTGTCCGTAAACAGATTGCCCGTCAGTACGAGATCTATAACCAGCTGTACCTGCCCAAACTGAAGGCGGCCGGCATTTTCCTTCTGAGAATCAAAGAACTGGACAAAGAACAGTTAGCCTGGGCCAATGACTATTTCGAGCGTGAAGTCTTCCCGCTGCTGACGCCCTACGCGATCGATGCTCGCCGCCCGTTCCCACTTCTTGCGCCGCGATGTATGCATCTTGCCGTTCTCCTGCCCGCGCGCAACCCCGGACAGCCCCTCAGATTCGCGCTTCTTCCAGTTCCGCGCAACCTCGACCGTGTCGTGATGCTTCCGACCGGTCAGGGCCGTGCCCGCGGCGTTTTCCTGGAAGATCTGATCATTGCCAACGCGCAGAAGATATTCGGCGTGCGTCCGGTCATCTGCCAGCCCTTCCGCATCACGCGTAACCAGGATTTCTACTACAATGATTCCAACGCGCAGGCTTTAATCATCGAAATGCGCAAGAACCTGAAACGGCGCAAATTCGGCCGTATCGTCCGCCTTGAAATTCCGGAACATTTTGATAACCGCCTGCTGCTTCTCCTGAAGAAGTATCTCGGTATGAACACAAGGGCGATCTTCTATATCCCCGGCCCGATCAACCTGAACTTCTTCATGAAACAGATTTCTGATCTCGAAGGATTCGATGATCTCAGATTCCCGTCCTATCAGCCCCATATTGAAGAGAGCCTTGCGGACGGCCAGAACATTTTTGACGCCATCCGGGAAAAGAAATACCTGTTCCTGCACCATCCTTACGACTCTTTTGCTCCTGTGCTCCAGCTGCTCGACGCCGCTGCGGAAGATCCGGACGTATTGGCCATCAAGCAGACGCTGTATCGCGTCAGCGGCAAGAGCCCTGTCGTCGCAGCGCTTGAACGCGCGGCAAGAAACGGCAAGCAGGTGACCGTCCTGATCGAAGTCCGCGCCCGTTTCGACGAAGAAAACAACATCAACTGGTGTACCACGCTGGAAAAAGCTGGCTGTCACGTCATCTACGGTATCCCGAACTATAAGTGCCATTCCAAGATAACCCTCGCCATCCGGCGCGAAAACGGCACGCTTTCCCGCTATGTCCACCTTGGCACCGGTAACTATAACGACGTCACCGCGAAGCTCTATACGGATATGGCGCTCATCACGTCGGACCCCATCATCGGCATGGACGCGAGTACGTTCTTCAATAATGTGACCGGATTTACGGATGCACGTCCGATGACGAAGCTCGTCGCTTCCCCGGACGACATTCGCGACCGCCTGATCGACCTGATGCACGACGAGAGCAAGGCCGCCGAAAACGATGAGCCATGTGGGATCATCATGAAAGTCAACGGTCTCACGGACAGAAAGATGATCAACCAGATCTACAGAACAGCGGATAAAGGCGTACCGATCACTCTGATCGTTCGCGGCCCCTGTTGTCTGAGTCTGAAAGGGCATCCAAATATCCAGGTACGCTCCATCGTCGGACGTTTTCTGGAGCATGCCCGCATCTACTGTTTTATGCACGAAGGCTCTCCCGTCGTCTATCTCTCCAGCGCCGACCTGATGACGCGCAACCTCGACAAACGCGTTGAGCTGATGTTCCCGATCGAGGATCCCGATATCAGCGCCCGCATCCAGCAGGAACTCCGCTTTGAAATCGACGACAATATGAAAGCCTGGGAACTCAAAAAGAACGGAAGCTACTATCACGTAGAACGCAAGCCCCCGTTCATGAATGCCCAGGAACAGAACATCCAGCTGGCAGACCCGATGTATCCGGGAATTCAGGAAGGAGAAATTCAGTAATTCCGTGTTCAAAAATCTGAAAGAAGAAATTGATACAGTACTGAGCAGAGACCCGGCAGTACACCGCCGGCTCGAAGTCTTGCTCTGCTATCCGGGCTTCAAGGCGATACTCCGTCACCGCCGCGCCCATAAAGCCTATCAGCACGGACACTTTCTCTATGCGCGCCTGCTCTCGCAGCGCACAAGAAGGAAAACCGGCATCGAAATCCACCCCGGCGCCCAGATCGGGCATCGCCTTTTCATCGACCACGGCAGCGGTGTCGTGATCGGCGAAACCTCGATTATCGGTGACGATGTCACGCTCTACCAGGGCGTGACGCTTGGCGGTACCGGTAAAGATACCGGAAAACGCCATCCCACGATCGGCAATCATGTCACGATTGGCGCAGGCGCGAAAGTCCTCGGCCCGATTACGATCGGAGACCATGTCAAGATTGGTGCGGGCGCCATCGTACTGAAAGATGTACCTGATCACTGTACCGTGGTGGGCAATCCCGGCAGAATCGTCCGCCGCCATGGCCAGATACCGGATATCGACCTCGAGCACGGCAACCTGCCCGACCCGGTGCTTGACCGCATCACGGTCCTGCAGGCTGAACTTGACAAACTGGAGAAACAGTTGTTAAAGACAGAGAAAAATCAACCCGAAAACGGAACGGAGGATAAAAGCGATGAAACTGTATAACAGTGCAACCCGCAAAAAAGAAGAGCTCGAACCGCTGCATGAAGGTGAGATCCGCATGTATTCATGCGGGCCGACTGTATATGACTATTTCCATATCGGCAATGCCCGTCCGTTCATTATTTTTGACGTCCTGCGCCGTTACCTTGAATACCGCGGTTTCAAAGTCACATTCGTGCAGAACTTCACGGACATCGACGACAAGATGATCCGCCGCGCGAATCAGGAGGGCATTACTGTCAAAGAACTGGGCGATCACTTCATCGAGGAGTATTACAAAGACGCCTCCGCCCTGGGTATCCGGCCTGCCACGGTCCATCCACGTGCGACCGAACATATCGGGGATATTATCAAACTCATCCGTCGCCTTGAAAAGAACGGGCTGACCTACACGGTCAACGGTGATGTCTATTACGACACTAAGGCGTTCCCGGGCTACGGAAAGCTTTCAGGACAGAACATGGACGATCTGGAAGCCGGCGCAAGAATCGACGTGGACAGCGATAAGAAAAACCCGGCGGACTTTGCGCTCTGGAAAGCTGCCAAGCCTGGCGAACCCTCCTGGAACAGCCCCTGGGGCCCCGGCCGTCCCGGCTGGCATATCGAATGCTCTGCGATGAGCATGAAATACCTGGGTGAGACCTTCGATATCCATGGCGGCGGAAAAGACCTGCTCTTCCCCCATCACGAAAATGAAGTCGCACAGTCAGAAGGTGCTACCGGAAAGCCTCTCGCCCGTTATTGGCTGCACAACGGATTCATCAATATCGATAACGAGAAGATGTCGAAATCCGCCGGCAATTTCTTTACAGTCAGGGATATCCTCAAGGAATATTCCCCTGAGGACGTCCGTTTCTTCATGCTCAGCGCGCATTACCGCAGCCCGCTCAATTTCAGCCGCGATATGATCGCGCAGGCGCACGCGTCACTGACCCGTCTCTATAACGCCCGCGACCAGCTGCTTTTCCTGCAGGGGCACGCTGCTGACCATGCGCCTTCGGAAGCAGAAGCAGCATTTGCGGAACGCCTCAAGGACTATGTCGATCGTTTTGACGCCGCCATGGATGACGATCTGAATACAGCGGACGCCCTGGGCGTGCTTTTCAGCCTCATCCAGGATATCAATGTAACCCTGAACGCGGACAGTGCTTTGAGCGTCATCATCAAAGCCTATGAAACGCTGACGTCCATTACGGATGTACTCGGCCTGCTGATGCAGAAGGCTGAAATGACATTGCCGGAA
>JAFPXU010000128.1 GCA_017394605.1 Clostridia bacterium
AGATATAATATTTGTCGCTAGCGTTTAAAAAGGAGTTGAGACCCATGAAGAAGGATATCCATCCGAAATACGGAAAAGCGATCGTACGTTGTGCCTGTGGCGAAACGTTCACCACTGGTTCTACACGCGGCGAACTTACCGTCGAAATCTGCAGCAAATGCCATCCGTTCTTCACCGGACGGCAGAAGCTTGTCGACAGCGGCGGACGTGTGGATCGTTTCAAAAAACGTTACGGTCTGTAATTCCCGATTGTTTTGTACAACGAAGAGTAACCCGCGATATGCGGGTTACTTTTTGTTTTTGGGCATCTGTTTGCTCTATATAAAACTGCCAGTTATCGGCTTAGAACAATATTTCCAGATGAGAGCATGTGTTGATGATATCCGAATTCCTTACAAAAAAACAAACAAGTATCCAGACTTTCTCTCTTCAAATAAATCAGATCAGGCATAGTATGGCCATCAATCTCATAGTAATGAATCAGACGAGAAACGGTTTCTTCACCAACTGAAGGAAACCATGCCGAAAACGATCCTATATGCAGGTCAGGAACATCAAGATAAAACCACTGCTCCAATGTATAATTCAGAATGCTGGTTGCGTTGGGAAAAGTCGTAAGGATCTCCTGAGAGTCAAGATAAGTTTCTGTGTACATGTTTAGACTATCACTAGAAACTATGAGACCTTTTTCACATCCGAAACCTATCTTTTCTGTTTGGGACGAAATAGATGGCTGCCAATAAACATCGGAATATCTTGTATACGACTCCAAACAAATCATGAAAAGCGTGACAGTAATGGTCGGAACGGCAACGCATAGCTTACTAATAATCCGGGAGACTGACCAGATGACCCCGGATGTGCGAATCAGAATTAGTATGCTACCCATCAGAGCAACGATCGAAGCGGATGAAGAAGCGTAGAAACTCTGGTTGGATGTACAACTTGTGAAAAAAGAATAGAACATTCCCGGAAGCCAAAGATGAATAAAAAGGCGCAGATTTATTGCGTCGGGCAGCTGCAACAAGGCGAATAAGGTGAGAATGTTCAATGGAAACATGTAAAAATTGACATAGGGCTTGTTTAACGCAAAAGACAGAAGGAAAAGAACAGTTACTGCTGACGCGAACAGAAATATGAATCTGGAAACATTTTTCTTCCGCAAAAAAAACAGATTCAGAATAAAAAGACCAATATAGGACGGAAGAATAAAAAGATACCAGGGACTGCTGTAACGAACATCGATTATATATGACCAAACACGGTGAAGAAGGTCTTCCTTATAGTGCTCCGGTTCATACAGAACATCAGGAAGACATGAAAACAAGGACATCAGCGAGTGCTTTCGCGTAACAAAAAGCAGAAAGATCAGAAATACTATTAATACGCCGACGGTAAAGAAGCACCAAGATCGTATTGCAAGCGGAAGAAAAGGAGGTCTTTTTATCCAGTGGCTTCGACTGAATACAGGTAAAAGCAGAACAAGAATAAGAATAGTATATACAGCATAAAGCACCGCCAGATACGGCTGACACACAACGGAAAGAGCGAACAACAGCCCGGAGACAATCATAAGGATTGCGGGATGGCTACTTTCAGGGGAACGGAGCATTAGAATCAGAGAAACAGTCAGAGTAGAAAAACAAATAGAGTTATAGGATAGAGCCATTATGTTAAACGGCGCATACAGGGCAAACGTGAGTGCAGCCAGAAAAGCACCAAATTTGGAATAACGTTTCAGAAAAAAGAATATGAAGGCACCGGAAACGATTTGAACAAGCACATAGATAATACGAAAAGCAAGAAGAATCCCTGCAGGATCGGAATGAAGTCTCTTGAAAAGATGGAAAAGAGGATACAGGATAAAGGCGTACATCTGAGAGATGTTCCATTCATCATAAAAAAGAGCATCTCCTTGAAGCAAGCGCTGAGGTATTGTCAGATAGAAAGCCTCGTCGCAGTCAGCAATGCCGTATCTGCACTTCCAAAACAGAAATGCCGCACATAAGATTGATACGGCAATCATTCCTGCATTTATGAGGTTAGAATAATTCCGTTTGGAATGCATGATGTCCTCGGCTAGAAACGTATTATTTATATGCACGAGTATACAATAAAGAAAAAAACAGAGTCAATAAAACTGCTACCTGCCAGTTTGATCGATGTTCCTTTCGGGTTGTTTGCTGACAGTGATTCATGATAAGATATATAACTACAATAATAGAAGGATTGACTAGAATGGAAACTCGAAGCAAGCGATGTTCCGTAGGAGGGCAGGCAGTTCTGGAAGGCGTCATGATGAAGACGCCTGCCGGCGGTATTGCGCTTGCAGTCCGGAAAAGCGACGGGAGCATCGTTAAGGAATTCCGCAATATGCAGACACGGGCGAAGAAGGGGACTTTCTGGGGGCTTCCGATCGTCCGCGGTGTGGTTGTGTTCGTAGAGTCGCTCGTAAGCGGAATGAAGATCACGACGCGATCCGCCGAGCTTTACGGGGAAGGAATCGAGGAGGAGCCGACAAAATTCGAGAAATGGCTTGCGGATAAGCTTGGAAAATCCGCGATGGATATCGCGCTCGGGGTGGCGGTCGTTCTCGCCGCCGCACTTGCGATCGGTCTGTTTGTGTTCATTCCGACCTTTGCGGTACAGCTGATTCCGTGGGGCGCCGGAACCGCAAACATCTGGAAATCACTGTCGGAAGGATTTGTCCGTCTTCTCATTTTTCTCTTGTACATATTCGGGATTGGTTTCATGAAGGACATCGGACGTCTGTACCAGTACCACGGGGCGGAACACAAGGTGATCGACTGCTACGAGCATGACGCGGAGATTACCCCGGAAAGTGCGAAACGGTTCTCGAGATTTCATCCGAGATGCGGAACGAATTATCTGTTCCTTGTTATGGCGGTTTCCATTCTGTTTTTCGCGGCGCTTCCTTATTCGTCCAGGTTCTTGATCCGGTTTCTCACAAGGCTGATTTTTCTTCCCGTCGTAGCGGGAATTTCCTACGAGGTGCTCCGCGCGGCAGCTTCCAGCGACGGATGGCTTGCCCGTGCGGTACGTGCGCCAGGACTCGCGTTGCAGCATCTGACGACCAGAGAGCCGGACCTTGAAATGCTTGAGGTTGCGATTGCCGCTTTTAATCTGGCAATGGATCCGCCTGATCACGAAATCATTCTGGATACGACCGGAAAAGCCGATAGCGGGAACGCGGAAGAGGACGCATGACGCTCTGGCAGCTGCGGCGAAAAACGGCGGAAAGGCTGAAAAGCATATCCGGCTCTTCTTCGGGATTCGAGGCGGATCAGATTATTCGGTTCGTATTCCCAGAAGCGGATTTTGCATGTCTTGACCATACGGAAGCCGCCGCGGATGATATTGCAAGGCTGGACGAGATCATATCCAGAAGAGAGGCGGGAGAACCTCTTCAGTACATTTTCGGCGAGTGGGACTTTATGGGCCTTCCGTTTTCAGTCATGCCTGGTGTGCTGATTCCCCGCGGGGATACCGAGATTCTCTGCGAGAGGGCCATTTCTCTGATTCGGGAGCGGTCCTACCGGACCGTTCTGGATCTATGCTGCGGAAGCGGATGCATCGGCATCTCGATCCGGAAGTACGCGGATGCGGACGTGACCTGCGCGGACATTGACCCTGACTGTCTGAGGATCGCGCGAGAGAATGCGGAACGGAACGGGGTGAGCGTCACGTTTGCGCAGGGAGATCTTTTTGACGCTGTTCCCGGTTGCCGGTTCGACCTGATATGCTGCAATCCGCCGTATCTGTCAAAGGCGGACATGGCATCTCTTCAGAAAGAGGTCCGGCATGAACCCGTCCTCGCCCTATACGGCGGGGAGGACGGTTTGGATTATTACAGAAGGATTTCGAAGGAATTCCGGCGTTACTTGAACCAGGGCGGAGCGATGCTTCTGGAAATCGGCTCCGCGCAGGCGGATTCGGTCGGAAAGATGTTCCCCAAGTCGGAACTTATACATGATTATGCGGGGCTGCCTCGCGTATTAACTATTGGAGGATCATATTTATCATGAAAACAGGTCAGATCGTTGTACTGGTGATATTGTTTTCGATTCTTCTTGGACTTCTGGCGATTGTGGTGATCTCTCCGATGCTGACGGACAGATTTGAAGATGAAGTTGCGACGGTATCGGACAGACTGCAGACCGTTTCGGAGGAGCCGGCATACATCGAGGAGCCTTCTGCAGTAATGCCTGCTGAACCGGATGAAGGGGAGGAGCCACCCGAAGAGGATACGGAATCCGAAGAGGTACCGAAGGAAGAACCGTTGCCTGAAACACAGGGGGAACAGGGGGAAGACGGAGTCGTGACCCTTGGCGCTATCGGAGATATTATGATCATGCCGAAACAGCTGAGCGCTGCATTCAACCCGAACAACAACGCATATGATTTTTCGAAGAGTTTTACTGCAGTAAAGGGGATGTTCTCCTCTGTCGATCTGATGTGCGGGAACTATGAAGGAACCATGGCCGGAGCAAAGTACCCATATTCGAACGGCAAGACGGACAGCGAGGGAAGGATCAAGTTCAACGCACCAGATTCTCTTGCTCTTGACTTAAAAAATGCGGGATTTGATGTCATCACGACCGCAAACAATCATGCGGGGGATTACGGCGCGGAAGGCATCGCCAACACGCTGGACACCATAAGAGCCGCCGGAATGCTGCAGACGGGAACCTATAAAGAATCTTCAGATAGATTTGTTCCTGTCATCGCGGAACGAAACGGCATCAAGGTCGGGATCCTTTCCGCTACGGGCGTTATAAACGGCAATTCGGGTCTTTCCTCTTCAGATCGGAGAAAACTGTTTTCCCGGTTGCAGGATCTTGACGATATTCAGGGACAGATCGACGCTTACCGCGAGGCAGGTGCGGATTTCATCGTGATGTTTGCCCACTGGGGCAAGGAATATGATTCCAGAGCGGCAAAAAGTTCCACGTCCTATGCGAAACGGCTTCTATCCATGGGTGTGGATCTCATCATCGGAGCGCATCCGCATGTGGTACAGCCGTTTGAAAAGATAACAGTGAAAAGGGACGGAACTTCGTATACGGGTCTTGTTGCCTATTCTGTCGGCAACTTTATCGCGAACATGTCCGGCGATTCGCAATACGGCATGTATCTTCAAATCATGTTAAAAAGAAATGAAGAGGGTATCGTTGTTTTGGACAAGGCGGAATATATGCCTCTGCTTTGCTTCTCCAAGGATATCCGCGTTCCGATCGAGGGAGCCGAGCCGGAACTGAATGAAAACGGCGAAATGGAGATACCGGCGCTCACAGTCACACTGCATGAAGTTGTGCCTGCTCTTTCCAAACCTTCTTTGATCAAACCATACAGCACGCTTGACGGGAGGGAAATCAAACTGATCGAGAATGCACGCTCCCATGTCATCGGTGTGTGCGGCGAAGATATCGTGCCGGTAATGGAGGATTCATGCTGGATAAGCTGAAGCGGATTAGCGAGCGGTATAACCAGCTGACGGAGCAGATGGCAGAGCCGGACGCTATTAATGACAGAGATGCCTGGCGGGAGATGGTGAAGGAACATTCTTCCCTTGAAGAGATTGTTTCCGCTTACCGCGCATATGAAGAAACGCTGTCCTCCCTGAAGGATTGCAGGGATATGCTGTCCGACCGTCTTGACCCGGAAATGAAGGAACTTGTCCGGGAAGAAATCGGAGAGCTTGAGGCGAGATCCGGCAAACAGGAGGAAGAACTGAAAGCACTTCTTGCTCCGAAGGATCCCAACGATGATAAGAATATCATTCTGGAGATCCGTGCGGGAACGGGAGGAGATGAGGCTGCCCTGTTCGGTGCGGATCTTCTCCGAATGTATCTCCGGTACGCGGAGCGCCATGGATACCAGGTGGAGACGATCGACAGCAATGAAACCGAAATGGGCGGTGTAAAGGAGATTGTTCTTTCGTTTGCAGGTAAACGCGGAGTTTACAGCAGGCTGAAATACGAGAGCGGAGTACACCGTGTGCAAAGAGTCCCTGAGACAGAATCGCAGGGAAGAATTCACACGAGCGCAGCGACCGTCGCGGTTCTTCCGGAGGTGGACGATATCCAGATCGAGATCAACGAGTCGGATATCCGGATTGATCTTTACCATTCGAGCGGGGCGGGCGGTCAGCACGTCAACAAAACCGAATCCGCCATTCGCATTACGCATCTCCCGACGGGAATCGTTGTTCAGTGTCAGGATGAACGTTCCCAGCTCAAAAACAAGGAGAAGGCGATGCGGGTCCTTAAGAGCAGACTGTACGACTATTATCAGTCCAAGCAGGAAGAGGCACTCACATCGACAAGAAGAAGCATGGTCGGTTCGGGAGACCGCAGCGAACGCATCAGGACGTATAATTTTCCGCAGAACAGGGTGACCGACCATCGGATCGGGCTGACACTATATAAACTGGAGCAGTTTCTGGACGGAGATATGGACGAGATGATCGATGCGCTGGTGCTCGCGGAAAGAACGGAGAAGCTTTCTTCCGGAGAGGATTGATTATGCGGACAGAAATAGTGGACGCGACAAGACAGAAGGAAGCCGGCACCCAGCTGGGAGCGAAAATCATCCGTGAAGGCGGACTGGTCGCGTTTCCGACCGAAACGGTATACGGACTTGGCGGCAACGGTTTGAACGGCGAGGCTGTTGCCCGCATTTTTGAGGCGAAGGGGCGTCCGTCGGACAATCCTCTGATTCTTCATGTCAGCAAAAAGAGCGAGGTCAGGCAGCTTTGGGATGTGATTCCCGAGAAGGCGAGTATTCTGATGGATACGTTTTGGCCGGGTCCTCTGACACTGATCGCGAGACGCTCTTCGATTGTTCCCGATGAGGTAACGGCAGGACTTGACACTGTCGCCATCCGGATGCCGGCGAATGATACTGCGCGAGCACTCATCCGAAAGGCGGGGGTTCCAATCGCTGCCCCGTCGGCGAATCTCTCCGGAAAGCCGAGTCCGACAACCGCTCAGCATGTGTATGATGACATGAACGGAAGGATCCCTTTGATCTTGGACGGGGGAGCCTGCAAGTACGGCGTGGAGTCCACCGTTCTTTCGCTTATCGGCACGCCCACGATCCTGAGACCCGGAGCAATTACGCTGGAAATGCTTTCCTCCCTTCTCGGAGATGTCCGGGTCGCCGGTGCGGTCCTCTCCCCGCTCGGAGAGAACGAGACAGCAGCGTCTCCCGGGATGAAGTATAAACATTATGCACCGGACGCGGAAGTAGTCGTGGTGACAGGGCCTCCCAGAGCTGCCGCCGAAAAGATCAACGAGCTGTACGTCCAGGCGGAGATGGAGGGAAAGCACCCTGAAATTCTGGCGACAGAACAAACAAAAGGCTTTTATGGAGGCAGGAATTATGCTATACTCGGTAACAGGAAAGAGCCGGCTACCCTGTGCAGCAACCTGTTTTCCTATCTGAGAACGCTCGACCGTTACTGTGATCTGGTACTGGCCGAGGGCATATCTACAAAAGATGCCGGACTGGCATATATGAACCGCCTGCTACGATCAGCAGGGTTTAATAATATAGAAGTATAAAAACTGAATGAAAATAGGAGATGAGAGTTTGTGAAAATTGCTTTGGCATGCGATCACGGCGGTTATTTGCTGAAGAATGAAATCATTTCAAAGCTGAAAGAAGCCGGTTTCGAGGTTGAGGATTTCGGCTGTTATTCCACAGAGAGCGTTGACTACCCCGATTACGCGTTCCCGGCGGCAGAAGCTGTTGCTGCGGGAAAAGCGGATCGGTGTATTGTAATATGCACGACCGGAATCGGCGTGTCAATCTGCGCGAACAAAGTGAAAGGGATCCGCTGTGCCCTGTGCACGAGCGAATTCCAGGCTGAAATGACGAGAAGACACAATAACGCCAACGCGCTGGCGATGGGTGCGAAAACCGTTTCTGCGGAGACGGCGTGGAATATCGTCAAGACATTTCTTGAAACGGAATTCGAAGGCGGACGTCATGAACGCCGCGTTCAGAAGATTATGGATCATGAGGGCTGATGCCCGTTGAACAAATTCTAATTAGTCGGAGGATAATATATGTCAAAGGTTACTGTAATCGACCATCCGCTGATCCAGTACAAACTCGGAAAGCTTCGCGACAAGGATACGGGCGCGAAGGCATTCCGCGAACTGGTGAGAGAGATGTCCATGCTGATGGGGTACGAAGTAACGAGAGATCTCAAAATGATCGACACGGAAATTGAAACGCCGATCTGCACCGCAAAAGTAAAAACGCTTGCCAATGAAAAACTGGCGGTTATTCCGATTCTCCGCGCAGGGCTTGGCATGGCGGATGGAATCATGGATCTGATCCCGAACGCGAAGATGGGACATATCGGTCTCTACCGTAATCCCGACACGCTGAAGCCGACCGGGTATTACAGCAAGCTTCCCGATGATATCGCGGAGCGGGATGTGATTGTGGTGGATCCCATGCTTGCTACAGGTAACTCCGCAATCGAAGCGATTCGACTCGTCAAGAAGGCGGGCGGGAAAAGCATCCGCCTGGTCTGCCTGATTGCTGCTCCGGAAGGAGTAAAAGCCATGCAGGAAGCTCATCCCGATGTGGATATTTATCTTGCGAATCTCGATGAAAAACTGAATGATCACGGATATATCGTTCCCGGACTGGGAGACGCGGGAGACAGACTGTTCGGAACGAAATAAGTTTGGAGGTCAGGAAAATGCGTTCGATGATTGATGAGATCGCACAGGCTGAGGAAAAGGCGAATCAGCTCAAGCAGGACGCGGGCGCGTCGGCGAGGGAGCTGATGCAGCAGGCGCGGCAGAAAGCCGAGGAGATGCAGACGCGCATCGGCGAAGAGGAACGCGAAAAAACGCGTCAGGCACTTGAAAAAGCGGAAGCGGACGGAAAGGTTCTTGCCGCGGCAATTGAAAAACAGATAGGAGACGAAGCATCGCAGCAGTGCGAAAAAGCCCGGCAGAAAATGGACGACGCGATCCGGCTTCTGCTCGATAAAGTACAGGAGATTTAATATCTATGATCGTACAGATGAAGCGGCTTTCGTTGGTCGCACACAAATCGGATGAGCAGGCGCTTCTAAAGGCGCTGCAGCCGCTTGGCGCTGTCGAGGTGATTCCGGAAACGGAAGAGACCCGCGATCAGTCCAAACTGGAAGCTGCACAGGCCGATGTGGACCGTCTGTCTGAGGCGCTGAGCATCATCAAACCATATGGAAAAAAAGGCGGTCTCCTTACTGCCGCGCCGGAAGCTTCCCTTCAGGATATCAAAGGAAAAGTGCCGGAAGCGCTTCAGCTCAGCAGCGAACTGGAGATTCTGCAGAAGGATCTGCAGTACTGCCGGGCACAGGCGGATAAAAATGCCGGAATAATCGAGTCGCTTCTCCCCTGGAAGGATTTTCCGTCGGCCATGCAGGACATTAAGGGAAGCAAATACGTCCGCTACTTTACCGGTCTTCTTGACGCGGAGGACGTTCCGAAACTAGCGGAGCTGAGCGACGTCATTGAGGTCCAGATTGTTTCGGAATCCAAAACGGATGCAGTTGTGCTTGCCTGTGCGGAAGCAGATGCAAAAACGGTTCAGAACTATCTGAAATCGCTGAGCTGGACGGACATCGCTTTCCCAAAGCTGAGCGGAACGCCGCAGGAGGCGATTGATCGTCTTCGGGAAGAGAATGAGGCGCTTGGTGCCGAAGCGCAGCGGCTGGTCGGCAAAATCGAGGAAAAGAGCGAATTCCGTGACAGCATTGGCGGAGCGTACGACGCGGCGGTTATTGAACGCGACCGTGCGGCGGCAGCGACGGAAATCGGGCAGACAGAATGTACGTTCCATCTGGAAGGCTGGGTTCCTGAGAACCGGATCGAGGACGTGAGAGCGGCGGTTGAGAGCGTTACGGATGCTTATTATTTCGATGTCCGGGATCCCGACGAAGGCGAGATCCCGCCTTCCGTAGTCAGAAACTCTGATTTTGTGGAACCGTTTGAGGCGGTTACAAATCTTTATTCCAGACCGGACCCGAACGGAATCGACGGAACGCCTTACATGACGCCGTTCTATATTCTCCTGTTCGGCATGATGCTGAGCGATACGGGATACGGTCTTCTTCTTCTGATCGGCGGGTATCTGTTCTTGAAGCTGAAGAAGCCCGGCGGGACGATGGGCTCATTCGCAAAGGTCATTACCTGGGGCGGTCTGTCCACGGTCATCTGGGGATTCCTGACAGGAACGTTTTTCGGACTGGATTTCGATGTTATCTTCGGAACGACGGATGTGTTTCCGATTCTGGTGGATCCGATGTCGGATCCTATCATGATGCTGATCTTGTGTTTCGGGCTCGGTGTTCTGCACATTCTGTTCGGCGTTTCGCTTAAGATCAAAATGTCTTTTGATGCAGGTGACTGGCAGACAGCCGTGTTTGATAATCTCAGCTGGATACTGATTATTATCGGACTGATCATGTTCGCGGGTGCTTCTGCCGTGCAGGGACTGCCTCCGGTCGTTTCAAAAATAGGACTTGTGCTCGCTGTCATCGGCGCGGTCATGATTCTCCTGTTTAAAGGACGCGAGAAGAAGAACGTGGTTTCAAGAACGGTCTCCGGACTCGGGGAACTTTATCAGGTGACCAGCTATCTGTCGGATATCCTGTCCTATGCAAGACTTTTCGCACTGGGTATCGCAACGGGCGTTATTGCTTCTGTTTTCAACCAGCTCTGCGGCATGCTGATGGGTTCACCGAATATCATTCTGAAGATTCTGGGCACGCTGATCGCGTGCGTACTGCTGGTAGGACTTCATCTGTTCAATCTTGCGATCAATACGCTCGGCGCATTCGTACACTGCGCCAGACTTCAGTATGTTGAGTTCTACGGCAAATTCTATGAAGCGGGCGGAAGGACATTCCAGCCTCTTGGTTATACAGCGAAGCATGTTCGCTTAACGGATAAATAACAATCATTCACTCGTATTATTTCAAGGAGGATTATCACGATGGGTATTCAATGGGGATTCGTATTTGCAGCGTTGGGTGCGGCGCTTGCCGCTGGTTTGGCCGGATCCGGAAGCGCACTCGGTGTTGGTATCGCCGGACAGGCTGCTGCTGGTGTTGTGTCGGGTGACCCGGACCGTTTCGGTTCCTGCCTGCTGCTCCAGCTGCTTCCCGGTACGCAGGGCATTTACGGCCTGCTGATCGCGTTCGTTATCGCATCCAAAGCCGGACTCCTTGGCGCAAGCGGCGTTGCCGTCCAGGCAACACAGGGTCTTCAGCTCCTGATGGCCTCCCTGCCGATCGCAATCGGAGGTCTGGTTTCCGGTATTGCACAGGGCAAGGTTGCTGCGAGCGGCATCTGTCTGGTAGCCAAGAAGCCTGAAGAACAGGGCAAGGCCATGCTGATGACCGTCATGGTTGAAACATACGCGGTTCTGTCTCTGCTCATCTCCTTCCTGCTGGTAAACGGTGTTCAGGTCTGAGTTGCCTTAGAGGAGAGAGATCATGGAAGAGAACAAGACCGGCACGAATAAGCTGGCTGAGCGTATAGTCGCGGATGCAAAGGCAATTGCGGACGATATCCTTTCAAAGGCGAATGCCGACGCAATGGCATATTCCGCGGACTGCATGCAGAAGCTGAATGCAAAGCGTGAGGAGCTTGAGCAAAAACGCAGATCGCTGGTGCAGGGCGTGATCGACGGATGCAGGACCCGTGCGTCTATCGACGGGAAAAAGGCAGCGCTGCAGAAAAAGCGTGATGTGATCGATCTTGTCTTTGAAAACGGATATAAGGCTATGTGCGCTCTTTCACCTGAAAAGCGCGCTGAGATCTGCACAAAGCTTCTGCAGAAAGAAGCGGAAGGCGGGGAAACGGTCGTACCTGCCGCTGCCGACAGAGAACTGATCGAAAAGGCGGTCGCAAGCCTGAAGTCAGTCAACCTCACGGTATCGCCGGAAGACGCCGGGATCGACAATGGCTTTTTGCTCAAAGGAAATGGATACGAGAAGGACTGCTCTTTCCGTTCCATTTTGACTCTACTTCGTGACCTGGAAGAAACAGAAGTCGCGAAGCTGTTATTTAACTGATTGGGAGGAAAGCGAATGCCACAGCCAAGCATTCCTTTTGCATGCGGGAGACTGAGCGCATTGGAAGCCGGTCTGCTGGATCAGCAGGCGGTCAAACGTATGGCTGACGGGACGCTGGAGGATGCAATGCGTATACTCCAGGATGTTCATTACGGGGACATACCGGATGCCACCAGTGCGGATGTTGAACGGATGATCGACAACGTCAGGGTCCAGACGGCGCAGGAACTGCGGGAGATTTCCCCAAAACCGGCTATAACCGATCTGTTCCTGCTAAGGACAGATATTCAGAATCTCAAGATGCTGATCAAGGCGAGGCTCATGAACGAGACCGATACGGAGATCGAAGCGGGTGGGTTGTTTGAAGCGGATCAGTTGAAAAAGATGGTCAGCGATCAGTCCTACAAGGTTTTTCCCGAGGAGATCGCCGACGCGTTGGATACACTCGAAAAGGATCTGAAGACCGAGGTCAATCCGCAGCATGTCAGCGTGTCGCTTGACAGGGCTTATCTGGCATATGCGCAGAACAACGCAAAGAAAGAAGGCGACCGTTTCGCCCGTACGTACTTCGACGCACTCTGTGATTTTGACAATATGATCACTTTTCTGCGCATGCGTGCGACAGGAGCGTCCAAGGAGACGCTGAAGGAAGTAGCGCTTCCGAAAGGAGGAATCCGGATTGAGGATCTCGCGTCGTCTTTCGAGCTTTCCGCGGATTCCCTGAGAACCGTGCTTACAGAGAGCCCTGCCCGGGATGCGCTTGAGAAGGGACTGGCCGCGGTGCAGACCACGGGCAGTATCGCTGCATTGGAGCGCGAAAGGGATGATTATCTCCTTTCTCTGGTCAAGGATCATAAATACGACGCCCTGACGATGTATCCGGTTTACGGCTATTATTTCGCACGGGAGCGGGAAGCGAAAGCCGTCCGCCTCATTATGACGGTAAAACGGAACGGTCTCGATGACGCCGTTATCCAAGAGAGGTTGTGTGATCTGTATGGCTAAGATGGGTGTTATTGGCGACAAAGACTCCGTTATGCTGTATAAGGCTGTCGGACTTGACGTGTTTTATGAGACGGACGGAGACAAAGCAAACCGCCGTTTGCATCGGCTGGCGAGAGAGGGATATGCAGTCGTTTTTGTAACGGAGCGGCTGTATGCCGCTTGTTCAGATACCGTTAAGGAATATGCCAACCAGGCGTATCCGGCTATCGTGCCAATCCCTGACAACCACGGTTCGCAGGGAGCAGGTATGCGGGCTTTGAAGGAGAACGTCGAGAAAGCTGTCGGCGTCGATATATTATTCAACAATTAATGGAAAGGGTTACTGTTATGGAAGGAACGATTATAAAGGTTTCCGGACCGCTTATCGTTGCCGGCGGAATGGCGGACGTACAGCTTTTTGACGTTGTCCGTGTTTCTGAGAGACATCTGATCGGCGAAGTTATCGAACTGCGCGGCGATCGGGCATCCATCCAGGTATACGAGGAGACAGGCGGAATCGGACCGGGAGAACCCGTTTATACTACCGGCGCACCGTTGTCGGTAGAGCTGGCGCCGGGCCTCATCGAGTCTATTTATGACGGTATTCAGCGCCCGCTGAGTGCCATCCGCGAGAAAGCGGGAGACAGAATTACCCGTGGTATCGAGGTCAATTCCCTGGATCATGAAAAACTCTGGGATTTCGTTCCGGTCGCAAAGGTCGGCGACGAACTGACCGGCGGAGACATCCTCGGAACCGTTCAGGAGACGGAAGCGGTTCTTCATAAAGTTATGGTTCCTCCGGGAGTTTCCGGGAAACTGACATGGATCTTCGAAGGAAAAGCCAATATCGTCACGCCGATTGCGAAGCTTGAACGGGACGGAAAAGAGATCGAACTTCCGATGCTTCAGCGCTGGCCTGTTCGTCGCGGCCGTCCGTATGCCGAGAAACTTGCCCCGACGGAGCCCATGATTACCGGACAGCGTGTCATTGACACATTGTTCCCGGTGGCGAAAGGCGGCGTTGCAGCTGTCCCCGGCCCGTTCGGAAGCGGCAAGACGGTCGTTCAGCATCAGCTGGCAAAATGGGCGGACGCCGATATCATCATCTATGTCGGCTGCGGTGAACGCGGGAATGAGATGACGGACGTTCTGATGGAGTTCCCGGAACTAAAT
>JAFPXU010000021.1 GCA_017394605.1 Clostridia bacterium
AGATACTGATACAGGGGGTGAATGGGTTTTGGCAAACATCAAGTCCGCTTTGAAACGGGTTAAGGTATCCGAGAAGCAGAATCTCCGCAACCGTATGGAGAAATCCGCTATGAAGACCGCTATCCGTCGTTTTGATGAGGCGCTGGCCGGTGATGACAAAGAAAAGCAGCAGCAGGCTTATCTGAATGCTGTAAAGGTCGTTGATCAGACAGCTTCCAACGGCGTTATCCATAAAAACGCTGCCAACCACAAAAAAGCGCAGCTCGCCAAGAAACAAGCTAAAGCGCAGTAAGCCCTGTTTCCTTGTGTTACTTAGCCGCCGGTCTTTCCGGCGGTTTTTTGTTTTCTCGGTTGCTTTATTGCACTAAAGTGCTAAAATAAAAAGCGGAGGTGAACCGATTTGGAGGAATATATATCCCGTCTTAAAGATGAGAATACGGACGCGCTGTTCGATGCCATTCTCAGTCTCCGTTCGCAGGAAGAATGCTACCGGTTTTTTGAAGACCTGTGCACCATTCCCGAACTGAAATCGCTGTCACAGCGCTGGCATGTGGCCAGGGAACTGGACAGGGGAATCACCTATCAGGACATCTCCGCGGAAACAAAAGCCTCTTCCGCCACGATCAGCCGCGTCAACCGGTGCCTTTCCTACGGGCCGGGCGGTTACAGGATGATGCTCGAACGCATCGGAAAAGAGGAATGACCCTATGTCGATGGACGGTCTTTCCCTGAACGCCGTGCTTCGGGAGATCCGTTTCCTGAAGGGAGGACGGATCGACAAAGTACAGCAGCCGGACAGGGATACCCTTCTTTTCACGGTCCGGAGCTCCGGCAGGACGGCAAAACTTCTGATCTGCCTTCATGTCGAAAACGGCCGCGTACAGCTGACGGATCTGCCTTTTGAGAACCCGGCGGAGCCGCCCATGTTCTGCATGCTGCTGCGCAAGCGTCTTGTCGGGAGCAGGGTGACTGATATCTCCCAGCTGGGTCTCGACCGTTATTTTGAGCTCACGCTGGACGGAAGAAGCGAAATGGGCGATCCTGTCACGCTCCGTCTCTGCGTAGAGCTTATGGACCGTCATTCCAATCTGACGCTCGTTCAGGACGGTCTGATCGTGGACTGCTTAAAACGCGTCACGCCGGACATGTCCCCGGTCCGCCCGCTGCTTCCCGGTGTTGCCTACATCGTTCCTCCTGCCCAGAACAAACGTTCCCCGTTCGAGGCGGAACCTGCCGAGTTGGAGGATATCCTCCGCTCCCCGAATCCCGTTCAGCGTCTGCAGGGGGCTTACTGCGGCATTTCCAAAAACGTTGCCAAAGCCCTGACAGCGGAAGGCGTCACCGCGGATACGGTATGCGGCGTGTTCCGGAAACTGCGTTCGGACGAACCGGTCCCCGTCATCACATACAAGGACAGTGGAGAGCCGCACTGCGTATTCCCGTTCGTCCCGTTCAACGCGGTCAGCATCCGAACCTTTCCGACCATGTCCGAAGCGTACGACGCGTTCTATAAAAGCAAGGACGCTGCCGTCCGCATCTCCCGGAACGGCTCCTCGCTCCGCAAGAGCGTCGAGATCAAGCTGAAACGCGCAAAGAACAAGATGGCCATGTATGAGGAGTCACTGGATTCCGAACAGGCCATGGAACAGAACCGTCTGTTCGGAGAGCTGATCACGCAGAACCTGTACGCCATCCGCCGCGGGCAGAGCGCGTGCAAGTGCACGGATTACAGCACGGACCCACCACAGGAACGCGCGATTCCGCTCGATCCGATCAAAACGCCCGCGGAAAACGCCCAGCAGTATTTCAAAAAGTATAAAAAAGCAAAGGCTGCCAGAGAATACGCTTCCCGCATGATCGATTCGGAACGCGCGGAGGTCGAATATCTGGAAGGCCAACTGAACAATCTTGAAAAATGCACCACGCTCCGGGAACTGGCGGAAATCCGGGAGGAGCTGGTCGAACTGCGGTATCTGAAGTCCGACCATAGGGCAAAGCCGCAAAAGCAGGAAGTCTCCAGACCGTTCTCGTTCCTGTCCTCGGACGGAATTACGATCCTGGTAGGTAAAAACAACCGCCAGAATGACCGGCTCACGCTTCACACGGCTCAGTCGGAAAACATCTGGCTGCATACAAAGGATATTCCCGGTTCCCACGTGGTCATCCAGTACGACGGAACGCCCCCGGACCGTACGCTGAACGAGGCCGCGCAGCTGGCAGCATGGTACAGCCGCGCCAGGCAGTCTTCGGCCGTGCCAGTCGACTATACGTTCCGCAGATATGTCAAAAAGCCTTCCGGGGCAAAGCCCGGCAAGGTCGTCTACACCGACAACCGCACCATCTATGTAACGCCGGAGGAGTCCCTCATTCTGGCGCTGCAGGAAAACAGCTGAAGGAGATCCAAATGCGATTAATCATTGCGTCAAACAACAGTCACAAAGTCCGCGAGATCAGGCAGATCCTCGGACAGTATTTTTCGGAAATGAGCACGCTGAAAGAAGCAGGCATCAACATCGACGTCGTGGAAGACGGAACCACATTTCAGGAAAACGCGCTGAAGAAAGCGAAAGAAGTCCTCGCCGCAGCGGACGGCTTCGATGCCGCGCTTGCGGATGATTCCGGTCTCATGGTTGACGCGCTGAACGGAGCGCCGGGCATTTACAGCGCCCGATACGCCGGCGAGGGTCATAATGACCAGGAGAACAACGCGAAGCTTTTAAAGGATATGGAAAACGTTCCGGATGTAAAGCGCACCTGCAGGTTCGCCTCGTCGATCGCCCTGGTCAGACGCGGAAAGGAGCCCATCGTTGTGATCGGATACGCGGAAGGCGTCCTTCTGCGCGAGAAACACGGGGAAAACGGATTCGGATACGATCCGCTGTTCTTCTACCCCCCGCTTCAGAAGACGTTCGCGGAACTGAGCGCGGACGAAAAGAACGCCGTCAGTCACAGAAGCCGCTCCCTCGCGCTGCTCCGGGAAGCGCTCGAGCGGGAGCAGGCATGAAGATCGCCGTTTTCTCCGATACACACGGAGATATTTCGGGAATCCGACTGATTGAAAGAGATCTCCCGCCTCTGGATGCCGTGTTCCATCTCGGAGACTTTTCGTCCGACGGCACGGAAATCGGAGAATACCTGCATGTTCCCTGTTACGCCGTTCGGGGAAACTGCGACTACCGTAGCGGGGACAACGTCCCTTCCGAGCGGATCGTGGAACTCGGCGGCGCCCGTTTCTTCCTGACACACGGGCACCGTTACCGCAGCACGTACGAGCTCGGTCTTGCGGCGGAAGAAGCGCATTGCGGGACCGTGCTGTTCGGTCATACGCACAAACCGCTGCTGACCGCGTTCGGCCCCGTTCTGATCGTCAACCCGGGCAGTCTGTCCAGACCGCGCGGAGGAACAAATCCCGGTTATGCCGTTCTTTCGGTGGAAAACGGTGACGTCAGCGTGAAAATGATATCCGTATAGCCGTCATTGCGTACGGCTCTCTTCTCCCAAATACAAAACCGGAATCCGACAGATTCCGGCTTTTTGTTTTATACTCGTCATTCCGAAGAGGCGGTCAAACAACGGGAAACTCCAGGCTTCCGTCCCCTTCCGCCGTGTCTTCCACAAACCTTGAAAACTCCGGGAGCTCCTGCAGCGAATGCAGACCGAATTTCCTGAGAAACGCGTCCGTCGTTCCGAACTGCATGGGTTTGCCGGGCGTATCCTTCCTTCCCACCATCTGGATGAGCCCCATATTCTGAAGCTGGTTTACGGCATAGTCGCAGCGGACCCCCCGGACCTCCTCGATATCCGCACGCGTCACGGGCTGACGGTACGCGATGACGGCCAGCGTTTCCAGAATGGACTGGGAAGCGTTCCTCTGACGCTCGGGCTGAAGCATGGCCTCGATCGAGTCGATATACGCGCGATTGCTGACAAGCTGCGCCGTTTCCTCCGTCAGGAAAAGCTGGATCCCCCTCTTTTCCGAGCGGTATTTCTCCTCCATGTTCCGAAGGATTTCACGAATCTCCGCGACCGGTACGTCAAGCGTGCGGGAGAGCTCCACCGCAGATACGGGATCCCCCGCGACGAAAAGCAGCGCTTCAATCCTGTTCCGGATGTTGTTGTTTCCTTCGGTCATGTTTCTTCCTCCTGAATCTCGTCCATGTAAGCAATATCCGAGTCTTCGGACAAAAGCTTCTTCGCTCTCAGAACGATCGGCGCGAACGGTCTGCTCTGATGGATATGGATCTCGCCGCGCCCGGTCATCTCAAGCAGGGCCATGAACGTAACGATCACTTCCATTTTCTCCGGATGCTCGCCGAACAGGTCCTCAAACGCGACATCCTTACCGGCATTGACCAGTATCGAGCGGATCTTTCTGGTCTGCCTGCGGACTGTGAAACTGTCCGCACGCACACGCTGAAGTCGCTACGTTTCCTCCTGCCGGTCGGTCTTCTCCAGAATACGGAGAAACGCCTCGTACAGGCCTTCCATCGTTGCCCCTTCCATCTCCAGCCGTTTCGGCGGAAGCGGAACATCCTCCGGAAGTCTGGACAGCGTGTCCTTCGCGGCCTCATACAGCTGTTTCAGGTTATCGCCCGCTTCCTTGAACGCTTTGTATTCGCGCAGCTGACGGATCAGCTGCTCCTCTGGATCGGGCTCCTCTTCCTCCTGCTCGTTCTGCTTTCCTGTATCCGGCAGAAGCCGTCGGGATTTGATGTACAGAATCGTCGCTGCCATCGTCAGAAAATCGCTTGCCTTGTCCATATCCACCGTATCCAGTTCCTGCATATACTGCAGGTACTGCGAAGTGATCTCGGATACAAAAATATCCCGGATGTCGATCTCCGCCTTCCGAATCAGGTGCAGAAGAAGGTCAAGCGGTCCCTCAAATTGTTCTATACTGACATGATAACTAGTTTCTTCCATGATTTCCTCTGAAAAATCAGCCGGTCAGGAATCAAGACGGATCCTGATTGCCGGACGGACCGCGTATGTTCCCGCAACGCTTCCGAATCTGTAATCGATATTGCCGAATATATCGACATTCGTTACCGTGTCCCTGCTGTAGGCAAGCGTCCGCAGCATCCACCAGCAGGTCTGCATTCCGTCCACGAGATTCCGGTCGGAAATCGGGAGCCCCTGTCCTGCGGCGTATTGCGTGGCCGCGCACGGTCTTCTTGTGTATGGCTTGAAAATCGCCTCCGCTTCCTTCACGCTCAGAAGGAACACCCTGTCTTTCGTTTCCTGTCCCTGTTTCACAAAACTGGCGTGCGGATTGCTGTGTGCGGGCACTTTCTCCTTCAGGATCCGTTCCTGTTCGGAAGCGCTGAACGCCGTAGTAAGAAACTTCCCGTTCAGCCATCTCCGAATGGAACTGTCCTTCCAGGTGGTATTCCTCCCCGAAGCGTTATACGCCATGCAGTCCAGTCCGTAACGGCTGATGACGAGTGCCTCTCCCGCATTTTTTTGAAGTACGATCCACTGGATCGGTTCCGGTCCGTTGAGGGGATCGTTATCCTGTTCATATGTTCCGAAATAAAGGAATCCGTTCTCCTCCACATTGGCGTCCGTCAGCTTCTCGCTCTTGTACTGTTCGAAGGCCTTGTCCGCCTTTTCTCCGCTGTCCCGGTGTCCTTTCAGGGGAACCAGAAGTTCGAATCCTTCCACAACGCTCCCTCCGTTCAGAAGAGAAACGGCATGTTCATAGATCAGGTCCTTGCCGGCGTAGATACAATCCGCGATCTGCTCCGCGCAGTCACGGTAGTCGCCGATCGCTTCGAACGCTTCCGCTGCTTCCTCATACTTTCCGTCGTTTTTCAGGGAAAGCGCAGCGTTGTAAGCGTCTTCCAGCGCAATCTGCGCGCGACACACCTCCATCCGTTCCGCCGTGGTTCCAATCCCTTCAGTCTCGGAAAACAGTTCGAACGCGCTGTGGTAGTCTTCCGCCTCCATCAGGGCGACTGCTTCGTTATACAGAAAAACTGGGATCTTCTCCAGCCAGTCGGCGCTGTTCTGATACCCGCCCAGATCCTCGAAGATCTCCTTCGCGTCGGTATACCGTTTTTCATCCATGAGCCGGAGCGCGTAGCGGTATCTGCTTTCGGTCAGTCCTGTCGCGCTGTCCTTATATCCGTTCATGGACGAAAACGCTTCAGCAGCTTCCGGATACCTGCCCGCGTTCATCAGTTCCAGCGCTTCCGCGTAACGTTTTTCGGGAAGAAGATAACGGGTGTACGCAAAATAGCCTCCCACCGCAACAATCAGAATAAGAACCGCCAGGACGATCCAGCCGGTTCCCTTCTTTTTTCCGGTCTTTTCTTTTTCTGAAGCAGAACTCCGTTCCATCTATCGGTCTCCCTTTATGATGTCCGCAGAAAAACCCTCTCCCGTTTTCCGATCACGGGCGGAGAAGGAAAAAAACACCGTTTTGATCCGATTCTCAGCCCAGGACGGCAAGCGCCGCTCCGGCGAAGAGGCGGAAGAGTGCGTTTACAACGGTCCCGAGCACGCTGGATACGATACCGGTGATCAGCAGTATGATCAGGATATACCGTCCGTACTGGTGAAGGAACATCATCGCTTTCGGGAACCTGTGCATCAGCAGGCTGTCCATCACGTGCGAACCGTCCAACGGATAGACCGGAATCAGGTTGAATACCGCAAGCGAAAGATTGATCGTCACGATGGACAGAATGATGGACTGGAACGCCGTGTTCGAATACATATTCCATTTGAAGAAGCCGATATACAGCACAAACGTGAACACGAACGCGGTGATCAGGTTCATCGTGATGCCGGCAAGCGAAACCAGAATGTCGTCGCGCTTGTAATTGCTGAAATTGTGCGGATTGACCGGAACCGGTTTTGCCCATCCGAATCCCATGAACAGCAGGCAGAGAAAGCCGAACAGATCGATATGGGCGAACGGATTCAGCGTAAGCCGTCCGAGATTCCGCGCCGTCGGATCGCCAAGTTTGTACGCCACAAACGCGTGTGCCCACTCATGCACGGTCATGCCGATCAGAATGCCCGGCAGCATATACAGGATCGAGAGCGGATCGGATAAAAATCTTCCTATTCCGGTCGAGGTGATCATAAAACTTCCTTTCAGTCTTTCTGTTCGATCAGATTGAGGAAGGAAGTTCCTTCCCGCCATTTCTTGCCCGTCAAATACTCGTAGATCGTGGCGCCGATATCCGCAAAGGTGGAGCGCGTGCCGAGATCGACGCCTCTCTTCAGATGCGCGCCCGTTGCGATCAGCGGAATATATTCCCTCGAATGGTCCGTGCTGGGCGTTGTCGGATCGCATCCGTGATCGGCGGTCACCATCAGAATATCGCCTTCCCGCATGGCGTCTGTCAGTTCCGGAAGCCTGTTATCAAATGCCTCCAGCGCCAGCGCGTATCCTTCCACATCGTTGCGGTGTCCGTACAGCATATCCGTATCCACAAGGTTGGTGAAAATAAAATCTCCTTCGCCGTCCCTGATCAGCTGCAGCGTCGCTTCCGTTCCGTCAGCGTTGTTCGTCGTATGATTCGACTCCGTCAGACCGCGGTGGCAAAAGATGTCCTCGATCTTTCCGATCCCGATCGTTTTGAACCCCTGCTTCGTCAGTCCGTCCAGAATCGTATCCTTCATCGGCTCCACAGCGAAATCCCTTCTGAAGGGCGTTCTCATATAGGATCCGTCGGAACCGATAAACGGTCTCGCGATCACGCGACCGACCAGATCGTCCCCGACCAGCATTTCTCTCGCGGTCTCGCACATCCAGTAGAGTTGCCCCAGCGGAATGACGTCCTGATGCGCAGCGATCTGAAATACGCTGTCCGCGGAAGTATAAACGATCGGAAAGCCGGTCCGGACATGCTCGTCGCCGAGTTCCTGAATGATCTTCGTACCGCTTGCAACACAGTTGCCGAGCGTCCCGCGTCCGATCTTCTTTTCAAACGCGTCCATGATCCGTTTCGGAAATCCGTCCGGATATGTCCTGAAAGGGACGTCCATGGCAAGACCAGCCATCTCCCAGTGTCCGCTCGTCGTGTCCTTGGCCTTGGTCTTTTCGGCAAGGCGTCCGTAGATGCCCTCCGGTGAGCTCGCGGTCGGAAGGCCGCTGCCCTCAATGTTGCCGAGTCCGAGTCGGTACATGTTCGGAAGGTTCAGCCTGCCTCTGACCTTGTAGATATTTCCGAACGTATTGGATCCTTCATCCCCGAATTCCGCAGCGTCCGGCAGTTCTCCGATTCCGGCGCTGTCAAGTACGATCAGAATGACACGTTTCTTCATGCTTTATACTTCCTTTCAGAATTCTTGGCGGACCGAATCAGGTTCTCCGCGTGCTGCAGGGCGGCGGGATCATCGGAACTTCCGCTCATAATCCGCGCGATTTCCCGTGCGCGCTGAGAGTCATCCAGCCGTACGGCGACGGAAACCGTCCTGTCTCCGTCTGTTTTCTTTTCCACATAATAATTGGTATGCGCATAGGCCGCGATCTGCGCAAGATGGGTCACGCAGAGGACCTGCCGCTGTTCCGCGATCTCGCGCATCTTCCGGGCGAGCGCGGTGCTGATGTCACCGCTGACGCCGGTATCGATCTCGTCGAAGACCATCGTCGGGATCCCGTCCGATCCTGCGGTCGCCGTCTTGAACGCAAGCATGATTCTGGAGATCTCGCCTCCGGAAGCGATATGGGCAAGCGGTTTGACCGGTTCCCCTCTGTTGGCGGAGAACATGAATTCCACGGAGTCGTATCCTTTCGCGGAAGGCGCGTCCCCCGGCAGGCGGCTGATTCGCGCCTCAAACGCGGCGTGCGGCATGCCGAGATCCGCCATCTGCGCAACCAGTTCCTTTTTCAGAAGATCTGCGGCTTCGCTGCGGACTTCGGACAGCTGCCCCGCCTTCTCCGCATAGGCAGAAAGCGCTTTTTTGCAGTCCTCTTCCAGCTGTTCCTTCCGCTCTTCCACCGTCATCAGGCGGTCGTATTCCGTCCGGATGCCGTCCAGATACTGAAGGATCTCCGCGATGGAAGATCCATATTTCCTTTTCAGGCGGGAGATCTGCTCGAGCCGCCATTCGATGCTGTCCAGTTCGGAGGGATCGTAGGAGAAGCCTTCGCTCCATCCGCGGACCGTATAGGAAGCGTCTTCCAAAGCGTAATAGCTCTCCGCGATCCGGTCCGCCATTTCCGCGTATTCGGGGCTGATATCCGCGATACCCGCCATATACTGCTTCACCGCGCTGAGCTTTGACAGAACGCCTTCCTCGGCGCCGAGCGCTTCCGCGCTGCAGCCGAGTGCCTCCATAATGGACTGGGCATTCACGAGCTTGTTCCGTTCCCGGATCAGTTCATCCTCTTCCCCGTCCTTCAGATTTGCTTTTTCGATCTCGCTGATCTGATAAGCGTACAGATCGCATTTCTGCGCCCGTTCCCGCTCGTTCATGCCCGCTTCGTCAAAAGCGCGTTTCGCCGCCGTATACGCACGGTAGCACGCGGCCGTCTCCGACAGGAGCACGGCTGTGCGGTCCTTCGCGAACGCGTCGAGAAGGCTTAAATGCATTTTGACATTGAGAAGCGACTGATGGGCGTGCTGACCGTGGATATCCACAAGCATATCGCCAATCTGTTTGAGAACGGAAGCCGTAACCGGTATCCCGTTGACACGGCAGGTGTTTTTCCCGGCGGCGGTGAGTTCGCGGAACAGGATCAGCTGTCCGTCCTCCGCCTCCATTTCCAGCTCTTTCAGAACCTCGTTCACGGGCTCCGTCCCGGAGATTTCGAACTCCGCTTCCACGGAAGCTCTTTCCTCCCCGTACTGGATCATATCGCGGCTGGCGCGTTCCCCGAGTACAAAATTGAAGGATTCGATGATGATTGATTTTCCGGCGCCGGTCTCTCCCGTAAGGACGGAAAAGCCGTCGTCAAATTCGATCGACTGCTCCTCGATCAGTGCTACGTTCCGGATATGGATTCTGCGAAGCATGTACGTGTTTCCCCTTTTACTGCATCATGCCCTGAAACTTTTTGATCAGTTCCGGCACGGCATCCGCGTCATGCACGGCGAGAAAAATCGTGTTGTCTCCCGCGATGCAGCCGACGATCTCCTGCCATTTCAGGGAATCGACGGTCTCGGCGGCCACGGAAGCGCTTCCGGATAAGGTTTTGATTACGATAAGATTGCCCGCGGAAGAAACAGACGTAACGCAGCGGGAAAACATCTGGATCAGGCGGTCCTGCACGTCGTTTTCGGCGTTTTCCACCGTCGCATAACGGTAGCTTCCCTCCGGCGTCAGCACTTTGATCAGGCGCATTTCCTTGATATCTCTTGAAACGGTGGCCTGGGTGACCCGGAATCCGTTCTCGCAGAGTACGCGCGCCAGTTCTTCCTGCGTCTCTATGTTCTGCTCCTGAATGAGCTTGATGATCATCTGCTGTCTGCTTTCTTTCATGGCGGCAACCTTTCTTAGCAAAGCTTTTCCCGGATCAGCCGGGCTATGTTGGTATGATCGAAACGGATCAGTCTGAAAGTGCGGTCAGATCTCGTCACGTTGACGGTGTCTCCCCTGTGCAGGTCGGCCATCTGGGCACCGTCGATACAGATAAATCCGCTGTCGCGCATCTCAAAGGAAATGACCGATTCCGGTTTTACGACAAACGGACGGATATAGATCGAATGGGAACAGACCGGCGTGACAACGATCGCGTCCAGGTCAGCATACAGGACAGGCCCTCCCGCGGAAAGCGTATAGCCTGTGGATCCCGTCGGCGTAGCGGTCAGCATTCCGTCGCAGAAAACCGTTCCGACCCTGTCACTGTCTACCGATATGTCCATCTCGGTCAGCCCGGAAAAGGAACTCTTGGAAACCAGAACGTCATTCAGGGCATGCCGCATCGACCTGCCGTTCAGGCTGCAGTGCAGCATCATCCTTCTTTCCTCGGTATAGTCATGCCGGAGGTAGCGGTCGACCGCTTCTTCCATCCGGTCCTCTTTGACCTCCGTCAGAAAACCGACTCTGCCCAAATTGATCCCGAATACGGGAACATCATGCTCGACGGCGTACCGCGCGGCTCTGAGCAGGGAACCGTCCCCGCCTACGGTGATCAGGCATTCGGGTATTTCTCCGCAGATTTCGGAGGCTTCTGCATATGTATTGTATAAAACTCCTTTGCTGTCCAGAATGTCCGTCAGACGTTTCTGCGCTTCCCGAGTCCTCTGTTTTCCCAGATTTGTGACGATTCCGATCATTTCCGCACTCCGACGCAGTGATTATGACACGGTATTATTATACAGCCGCCCCTATGTTTATTCAAGGGGACGTCCTATTTCGTCCTGACGGATGCCTCCTCCAGAAACCGTTTGAGACCGTCCGGATACTCCTCCGGCGTGCAGAGGTTCGTGTCCCCGAGCTGGATCAGTTTGTTTTTCCCGTGGTAGTCGCTTCCCGCCGTAACCATAAGACCGTACCGGTCGGCAAAAGAAAGCATTTCTCCGATCAGCTTTCCCGTAAATCCGGAATAAAAGGCTTCCACGCCCCGCAGTCCGAATCCGATCAGGCGTCTGAGCCGCCCGTCCATCTCTTCCCCGGTAATGATCTCGCTTCCGCTCCCGTACGATGGATGGGCAAGTACCGGAATGCCGCCGCCCTCGATAATCGCGCGGATCGCCTCTTCCGGCCGGATATACTCGTTATGAAGGTGGATTCTGTTCAGATACCCCTCCATCGCTTCCTCCTTCGTTTTCACGAACCCAAGCCGAACCATCAGGTTTCCGATATGCGGCTTTCCGGGATTGTCCAGAAGAAGCAGCGACTTCACTTCGTCTTCCGGAAGTTCGATTCCGAACTGTTCTTTCAGCTTCCGGATCCTGCCGCGGACTTTATTCATCCTGATGCCGTGTCCCCTAGCGATCATCTCTTTCACGGACGCGGCTTCCAGATCGTATCCGTAGCCGAGGATATGGTATTTTCCCTGCTCGTCGCGGCAGGAAAACTCCACGCCTGTCAGAAACAGCGGATCGCTTTCCTTCCGTTTCCTGCGGATCAGAAGGCTGCCCTTGACGGCGTCATGGTCCGTGAGCGAAAACAGCGTGATACCCGCTTCTCTGACGAGCACAAGCAGTTCCTCCGGGGTATCCGTTCCGTCGGATACGGTAGAATGCATATGGAGATCGATTTTTTCCGGATACACCATGACAGTCCTTCTCTCAGGCTTTTTTCTTCTTCTGCCTGTTCGCTCCGGCAGGTCCTGAATACTTCATGCAGAGCATCGTCAGATCGTCGAACTGCTCCGCGTCTTTCACAAATTCGTCCACGGCCTTGCGTACGGTTCCGAGGATCTCTTCCGGCGTTCCGTCCGGCTCCGCATTCAGCGCGCGGAGCAGCATGTCCTCACCGAACCGGTTCCCGTCACGGTCAGCGGCCTCGGTAACGCCGTCGGTGTACAGGAACAGACTCGAACCGGGCTCCAGCGTCAGTTCGTATTCCTTGTACCGCGTTTCCTCCATGCCGCCGATGACCAGGCCGTGTGGGTCATGGACCGTCTCGTACATCCCGTCCGCATGACGGACAGCGGGATACTCATGCCCCGCGTTGGCCGCCTTCAGCTTGCCGGTGGAGATCTCAAGAATGCCGATCCAGACTGTGACGAACATTTCCTCCCGGTTGCTCTTGCAGATGACGCTGTTCGTCTGTTGCAGTATCTCAGCGGGGGATTTCCCGCTCAGCGCGTTGTTCGAAAGAATGTTCTTCGCCGCCATCATGAACAGTGCCGCAGGGATGCCCTTTCCCGAAACGTCCGCGATCAGCATGCAGAAATGATCCTCGTCGATCAGGAAGAAATCATAGAAATCGCCTCCGACCTCCCGCGCGGGATCCATATTCGCGTAGATATCGAAATCGTTGCGCTCCGGGAAAGCAGGAAAACTGTTCGGAAGCATATCGTCCTGGATCCGCGTGGCAAGATCCAGCTCGGTGCCGATACGCTCCTTCTCCGCGGTAATGGTGGTCAGATCGCTTACGTAGGAAACGATCTGTTCCTCCATCCGGTCGATGGATTCCGCGAGCTGCCCGACCTCGTCCCTGTTCTTGATCCTGTCTTTCAGTTTTTCCTTCGCCGTCACGTTTTCGGACGCGAACCTGCCCGCCTCCTCGGAGATCTTCTTCAGAGGAGAAAGCAGAACATGATTCAGATAGACGCTCTGTATCGCGGTCACGATCAGCGCGAGAATGATCATGGTCAGTATGACACGCTTCACATAGGACCGCCTCGCCTTTGCCATGCCGTCCATCTGGCGCTGCACGCAGAGGATCCCCCTGACCTGTCCCTTGGAATCTTTCAGGGAAATCATCGCCGTGATATGCGGGTCCGTTTCGATATAGCCCTTGTCGCGGATCACCAGTTCCCGCTCCGATTTCTGCTCGTACAGAAGCCGGTATTTCGTCTTATAGTCGTCATTCGTCGTTTCCCGGACGTAGCCGAAATCGTAATGCGTATAGGTGCTGTTATGGTTGATCGTCGAAAAAATGAATGTGATATGCGCGTAGTCGGTCAGGTCGGGCCGGATGACATAGATGAACGTAGCGCCGAACGAGTTGCACAGCCGGTCCATCGAGTCCCATGCTTTCATGTACTCTTCCGTCGTTCCGCCGCTCCCCGCGTAGCTGTCCATCCGGTCCGGGTCAAGGACATAACGCGCCGTCTCCGCCGTGCGGAACGCGCCTTCCGCGTATTCCGTCAGCAGCGCGTCCGTAAACCCGCGGTAGCCGAACAGGCTGACGATGAACGTGAACACGATCAACATCAGCAGGATTCCCGTAACGCTTTTGAATACCACACTTTCGCTTGGCTTTTTCATCCCGACACCGTCCGTTTCATTTCACGCCGTATATATACGGCTATGACTCATTGTATCAGATTCGCATGCAGGCTTCCACGATTGATTGCGCGGCAAGCCCCAGCCCCTGCAGTCCAAAAAAAGGACCTCTTCAGGTCCTCCAATCATGATTTACAGGCTCATTCGGCCGGATCGTCCTTCCTGGCGCTCCGCTCCGCAAGCGTACGGTGCGCTTCTCTGACAGTCTCCGCGCAGTCTTCCTCCGTTACGGAGCATTCCGGGCTCTCTGTTCCTGCCGGTCTGACCAGATACAGAAGAAACTCAATATTGCCCTTCGGTCCCGTGATAGGGGAATAGGACAGACCGCGGACATGAAATCCGGTCTCCAGAGAAAAGTCCAGCACCTTCCGGATGACGGAAGCGTGCACGGTCTCGTTTCTTACGACACCGTTCTTGCCGACCTCTTTCCTGCCCGCCTCGAACTGCGGCTTGATCAGCGCAGCCACCTGTCCGCCCTCTTTCAGGCACGGAAGAAGACCGGGCAGAATCTTTGAAAGCGAAATGAAGGAAACATCGATCGATGCGAAATCGAGCGGTCCTTCAAACCAGGACGGTTCCATATATCTGGCGTTCGTCCGTTCCATCACGGTAACGCGTTCATCCGTCCTGAGTTTCCAGTCCAGCTGTCCGTACCCGACATCGATCGCGTACACATGCGAAGCGCCGTGCTGCAGCATGCAGTCCGTAAATCCACCGGTCGAAGCGCCGATATCTGCCGCTGCCGCATGCTCCAGTGTGATGGGGAATGTGCGGACGGCCTTCTCAAGCTTGAGTCCCCCGCGGCTCACAAACGGCACGGTATCCTCGCGGATCAGAAGTTCCGCGTCTTCCGCGCACATGGCGCCGGCCTTCGTGACAGGCGTGCCGTTTACGCTGACGACGCCTTCCATGATCAGCGCGCGCGCCTTCTCGCGGCTCTTGACCAGCCCTTTTTCAAACAGGAGCAAATCCAGTCTCTTCAATCCCGCTGCACCTCCAGAACCGCTTTCCGGATATCGTCTTCCGAGATTCCGCAGAACACGCGCTGCTGCTCCGTTGTAGCCTGCCGGATCGGAACATTCGGGACGCAGAGCGCCGTGACCGGAACGGGCATCACCCGGGAGGCAACCGCCTTTCCAAGCGTATTCACCCGGTCCTCGACGGTGACGATACGGCTGCACCTTTCCTTCAGTTCCAAAAGGATCGCTTCATCCACGGGAGAAAGAAATCTTGCACTGACGAGTCCGGCTCCGAGCTCTTTCGCGACAGGGACAGCGGCTTCCACCATGTCCCCTGCGGCAACGATGGTAACAGGACGTATCCCCTCAATCGTTTCCCATCTGCCGAACTCGATCGGCGTTCTGATCGGGGCGCTCATCAGACTGCCCCTGTTATAGAGGACGGCAGCAGGTCTGCGAAGCGCCACCGCCAGTTCCAGCATGGCGGAAAGCTCTTCCTGTGTCGCGGGACAGTACAGGTCCATTCCCGGAAGCGTCGAAAGAAAAGCGGCGTCGTATACTCCCTGATGCGTCTCCCCGTCGCTGCCGACCAGTCCGGAACGGTCGACGGCAAATACGACAGGCAGCTTCTGGAGGCAGACGTCGTGCAGGATCTGATCGTACGCGCGCTGAAGGAAAGTGGCGTAGATGGCGACCACCGGCCGCAATCCTCCAGCCGCCATGCCCGCGGCCATGGTAACGGCATGCTCCTCGCAGATCCCAACGTCAAAGAACCGGTCCGGAAACGCCTTTGAAAAAGGCTCGAGACCCGTTCCTCTCGGCATTGCGGCGGTAATGGCCGTCACGCACGGATTCTCCCGTGCCATTCTACACATCGTTTCCCCGAACACTTCACTGTTGCTCTTTCCGGAGGAAGGTTTCGTCTTGCCGGTCGCGGGATCAAACGGCCCGATTCCGTGGAACCGCTCCGGATCCGCCTCGGCAAACCCGTACCCCTTGCCCTTCTTCGTGGTAACGTGCACGACAACTGCGCCGGAAAGATTTTTTGCGCGCTCAAACGCGAGGATCATCCCATGGATATCGTGTCCGTCGATCGGACCGTAATAGTGGAATCCCATCTCCTCGAACAGACGGTTGGGAAGAAGAAAACTCTTGACACGGTTCTTGAAACTCTCCATATGGCGTGTCAGCCATCTGCCGGTCGCGCCGGTATCCAGCATCCGGACCAGTTTCCGTTTGAACTGGACGTAGCCGTCGCTGAGCCTCAGGTTGATCAGCTGTTTATGGACCGCTCCCACGTTCGGAGCGATGGACATATCATTGTCATTCAGGATTACGATAATAGGGAGATTGGCGGAACCCGCGTCGTTCATGGCCTCCATGGCCATTCCGCCCGTCATGGCTCCGTCACCGATCAGTACGACCACCGTTCCGTCCGCGTGCCGCAGCTGCTTGGCTCTCGCGTATCCGAGTGCGGCGGAAATGGCGGTCGAAGCGTGCCCGGTATTGAATGCGTCGTGCTCGCTTTCCTCCCGTTTCGGAAATCCGCTGAGCCCGTCCTTCTGCCTGAGCGTATCGAACGCGTCCTTCCGTCCGGTCAGGATCTTGTGGGCATACGACTGATGGCCGACGTCGAACACGATACGGTCGGTCGGAGAATCGAACACGCGGTGCATCGCGATAATGATGTCGACCGCGCCGAGACTGGAGGCAAGATGCCCTCCCGTCTGCGCAACGTGTTCCACCATAAAAGAACGGATCTCTTCCGCAAGCGTATCGAGCTGCTCTTCCGGCAGTTTTTTCAGATCTTCTATGGAATTGACAGAATCCAGAACCGAATGGTTAGACATTTGTGATGATCCCGTTCCGGCATCGCCGGAATGATCCTCCTGTTACTTACTATCTGTGAAACCAGGATACGATTATTGCAGTCTGGAAGACGATTTCATGGCTTCTTCCGAGTGCGAGCTTTTTCCCGATCGCCTTGCCGAATACCGTCAGTCCGCTGATCAGGGATGAAAGAAGAACATTATAGAAAAACACGCGGTCCTCTCCCGCCGTCGAGAACAGTCTGGCGATGATCGCCACGCCCATGGCGCCCGCCACGATGCTGCAGATGTCGCCGATTATATCGTTGCAGATGTTGCACAGCCTGTCCGCGTTCCGGATCAGCCGGATCGCCTCTTTTGCACCGCGTATCTTCTTGGACGCCATCGCGGTATATGCCGTGACGTCTTCGATTGCCAGCGCGGTACCGAGCGTATCCGCGACGATCCCGATGAACACGATCAGAAGCAGCACGATCACGGCGATCGCCAGCGGAAGACCCACCAGCGTCGTCTCAGAGAAGAGAGATAAAACGATTGCCAGTCCAAACGCTATGAAAAACGCTGTGACCGGCCATCTGTCGTGCTTATCCTTCTTCTGCGGTTTTTGATGCCTGCTTCGGTTTCTGCTCAATAAAAAACACCTCAAAAAAAAAAGGTGGTGGCATATCAAGTAGACTTTGCAGCTTAAGGTCCAGTAGGATTTCCCCATGCGCTACTCCCCGTCGCCGAAAGAGCGGTTTCCCTTTACAGCACACGCCGTATGTCACCATATACGGAACTGGATTACCACTGAGGCTACACCGTAATCCTCAATATGCCCACGCTTCGAACAATGTTCTTGCAGTAACAGTCTAGGGGCTTTCCCCGACAGCTCCACCGTTTTCTAGCCGCTTTTGCAGTAGGGGTTTCATCCGGCAATCGTCATCTTCATCGTCTGGCCAGACAATTGAGAAACGTGTTCCGTAATCCACCGCTACCACGCACGGCAGGCTACTCTGTACACAGTTTAACTCCCGCATAACAGGTTCTTTCCTAAGGGGTAACACAACCACTGTTGGCCACCCGTTTAGGTCTCCACGAAGGATGGGTCAACGCCCGCATGCCATTGCGGCTCGCCCAGCCTTCTTAACTCCCAGCATCCACCCCCGACTGGGCGTCGGCAGCAAACACCAGGAACTTCATCGCTGTGCCCTTAACGGATTTTTAGGCCCGTTTTCAAAAACGGTTTTACCGACTAGAATACTGCACCACCT
>JAFPXU010000129.1 GCA_017394605.1 Clostridia bacterium
CCATTCCGTCATAACTTGCCAGATCGGGCCTGCCAATGCCGAACCACAGCGTGCCGATGTTGCGGCTGACCAGATACAGGTCGAGCTGTTCGCCGGTATAGCCGGCGTTCATCAGATAGTTGTCCTTCTTTTCGCTGTAGAGCAGGATGCAGTACTCCGCATCCCTTTTGAAATTGACCTTCGCCGCGGGCACGATGCGGATGGCGGTGCGGATATCCGGATAGAGAGGTTCGAAATCCGCATAAGCCGCCTCGATGTCCTTCAATTCTTCCGGGGTCAGCTTTTCCGAACCGGCGTTGCGGAACAGGTGAAAGGATTTCCGTTTGAAGATCATGGGGTAAAACTCGGTGTTCATGATGCCTTCTAATTATGATTCGACAAAGACGGGCAAGGAATAATTGGACCTGCCGGATTCATGCGCGACGTGGCCGCTGAGCACCTTCTTTCCGGAACCGGAAACGAACTTCGCCTGATAGGTGATGATCGCGTTCGCGTGGGATCCGTAAAGCCCGGTATTGAATCCGTTCTTGTGGATAATATCCTTCATTTTCAGTCCGTCCGGATGCGCGCCGTTTTTCAGAACGGTAGTGCCGGGGATCAGTTCCATCCCTTCCGGGAAGGTCTCCCAAAAGCCCACGTTCCGGAAATCGAACGTGCCCAGATTTCTGAATTCGGTTCGCACGGTAAAGACCTCGCCCAGTCTTACGTGCCCTTCCGGCAGACTGTTGTGTGTTTGTATTTTCTTGCTGTATCCGATCTCGCCGCTTTCCTCGGCTGCCCGCACCTGGAACGTGACCCGGCAGAGAGCGCCGGCAGGAACAGTTCCGTCGAACCGGTCCAGACCCACGTAAAAACCGTGATCGGTCTCGATAAAGGACGTGCTCAGTTTCAGTCCGTCGCAGGCGCCGCTGCAGTGATAGACCGCGGAGGCGTCGACGAAGTTCAGGAAGAGCGTCTTTTCGCTGTGGATCTCGATGCCGCTCCAGATCTGTGCCGGGGAGGCGTTGACAGAAGACAAAACCGCCAGGATCTCGCTCATTCTGCTTGGGCGGACGTATTCCGGCAGATGAACAGTGATACGCGCGCTTCTCGCTCCGCCCTTCTCCGCGTCCGTGGCGTTGTTGTGGATCAGCAGCTCGAATTCATAGGTCTGCCCGGGACGCAGTTTGACAGAGGCATAGGGAGAAAACGTATCGCTTCCCGGCATTTTTACGCGCAAAAAATGCTTTTCATCTCCGTACGCCGGGTGGTCTTTGATGGAATTGAACGTAACGCGGTCGATAACAGAACCGTTGGAATAATACTCCCGGTCGGGGCCGGGCGGCGTGGCGCTGAACTTGCCGAGGCATTTCTGGATCGGGTCCAGTTTCTGCAGCCTCTGCAGACATTCGTCGTAGGTCGTGGGCGAGATCGTGATGTTCTGAATGCGGTCGATCTGCCGCTGAAGATCGTCCTCGAACTTCGCTCCGTCCAGATACAGCGGAACGATGGGTTTTTTCTGCTCCAGCGCCAGTTTCAGCTCCAGACGGCAGTAGTCCGATCTCACGAAATTGCGGGAGATGAACAGAAGGACGACGGAAGAATCCTTCAATTTGCTTTTGATCGTGTCATCCCATAACGAGCCGGGCTGGATGTCGCGGTCGTACCAAATGCTGTAGCCGCTGCGTTCGAGCCGGTCCGCGATGCCGCTGACAGTTCGCTGGTCCTGATGAGAATAGCTGACAAAGATATATCTGTTCATGGATATCTTTCTTTCTCGGTTAGAAATGCAAAGGCGGCGCCTGGAGAAACATCTCCGCGCTGTCTTTCTGAGGATCTTTCAGTTTTAGCTTGAATTCGATCTGGTAATAGCTGTTTTCCGGCATGTCGAGCGCCTGCCCGTAGATCCACCGCCATGACCCGAGCAGCACGCTGCGGGTCACGCGAAAAGAAAGACGGACAGGTTTTCCGGCCTCATCGAGAAGCGGAACCGTTAATAGGGAACCGATTTCCGCAGACGCGAAAGC
>JAFPXU010000130.1 GCA_017394605.1 Clostridia bacterium
CCAACTGAGCTACACCCACCACGCAAACACTACATATTCAAAAAAAATGGCGCGCCCGCAGGGATTCGAACCCGGGACCTACGGCTTAGAAGGCCGTTGCTCTATCCTGCTGAGCTACAGGCGCAGGCCAGAGTTCCGAAAATTAATTATAGTGGCTGAAATGGGTTCTGTCAATGGAAACAAGCACGAAAAATATGAATTTTTATATACCGGTCAGCATTCCGATTCTTCCGTGAAATTCGGCTTTTCTCCCATTTTCTCCAGTGTATCCGAAATGGCATCGTTCCACAGGATCAGCGCGCCTTCCCCCGTGTCTTCATAATACCTCGGACGGAAACCGTTCTGGTAAAAGCCGAATCCGGCATACAGATTCTGCGCGACATCGTTCGATTCCCTGACTTCCAGCGTCATCTTATCCGCGCCGAGCTCGACAGCTTTCTGCATCATCCGGATCATCAGGAGCTTGGAGTAACCGCGCCGCCTGTATTCGTGCGTAACCGCGATATTGGTGACGTGCGCCTCGTCATACAGCACCCACATGCCCGTGTAGGCCACGACCTCGTCGTCCTCTACTACGACATAGTAATACGCGATCTCGTTTGTCAGCTCTTTCAAAAGAGAAAATCTGGACCAAGGAGAGCGAAAACACTCACATTCGATTTTATACACTGCGGGAATGTCCTGCAGCTTCATTTCCCTGACGATCGGCATTATGCTTTCCTGCGGCGTTCCGCGCCGGATTTCTGTACATAGAGCGCTTCCGCGGTTTTTACCGCAAGATCCGTATGGCGGAACGCGAAACGCGCAAGGCTGAGAGAGTTCGGAACCGCATCGATCAGACGGAAAGCGATCCCGTCCGGTTTGACGTTCCCCGCCGCGAGAGCGCCGCTCCCGATTCCGGACAGGAAATCCGCTAAAGGTTCCGCACGCACTTCGGGCTTCGGGCGTCCGCGGTCGAGATGCGCGCAGTATACGTTTCCGTTATTTGCGTCGATCATCGCGTAACAGTCTTCCGCTTCCGACAGAGCCGGTTCCCCGACAACGCTCAGGGAGTCGACCGGAATCACCGGAATGCCGAGGGAAAATCCCAGCGCGTTCGCCACGCAGACGCCGATCCTCAGTCCCGTAAAGGAACCCGGTCCGACATCAACGGCGACATAATCCAGATCCTGAAGCGTATATCCGCACTGTCCCAGCGCCTCCTGAACGGCGGGAAGGATCGTTTCCGCATGTTTTTTGGACGTATTCGCCGTGACGGTTACCTCGTTCCGGTCATCTTTGACCGTGACGGTCGCCGTCTTATATGTCGTTTCGATTGCCAGAATGATCATAACTGCTCCAGAATCCTGTCATATTTCTCGCCTTCCGAGCAAAGAGTGATGGCTCGCGGCTCTTCACCGTTTCCTTCGATGAAGACCGAAAGCCGCTCCTTCGGAAGAGCGTCCTCCACAAGTTCCGCCCATTCCACGAAGATCAGGGCATCTTCCGAGAGAAAATCGTCAAATCCGACCTGAACAAGGTCGTCTCCCGATTCGAGCCTGTACGCGTCGATATGATAAACCTTGAATCCGGGTTCGTATTCGCGCACGATGGTAAATGTCGGGCTTTTGACGGAAGTGATTCCGTAATGGGCCAGAATGTCCCGTACGAACTCTGTCTTCCCCGCGCCGAGCCCGCCTGAAAGCGTGATCAGAAACGGGACTTCGATCTCTCTCTGGATCCTCGACGCCAGCTGTGCGGTTTCATCCGGGTTCGCGCATTCAAACGATTTCGTCAGCATCTGTCATAGATCCCCTGTTCCAGAAGTTCTGTGGAAAAATCCAGGAAGTCATCGTTCCGGATCGATTCCCGTATATCCTCCATCAGCCGGATGGAAAATCTCAGGTTGTGCATCGTCAGCAGCTGCGCACCGAGTATCTCCTTCTCCTTTACCAGATGATGAATATACGCTCTGGTGAAGTTGCGGCAGGCGTAGCAGTCGCACCCCTCTTCGATCGGCGTGAAATCACGTTCATATTTCGCGTTCCGGATATTCATCCGCCCATGCCTGGTCAGCGCCATTCCGGTTCTGGCCATTCTCGTCTGCATGACGCAGTCGAACATGTCGATCCCCCTGCGGATCCCTTCTAGAAAACAGTCCGGACTCCCCACGCCCATCAGATAGCGTGGTTTTTGTTCCGGCATGTACGGCTCAATCTCCTCAAGCATTCTGTACATCGTTTCCTTTGGCTCCCCGACGCTCAGACCGCCGATTCCGTAACCTTCAAAATCGAGAGACGCGAGGAATTTCGCGCTGGCGATCCTGAGATCCGGATAGAAAGCGCCCTGAACGATTCCGAAAAGATTCTGGGTATCGCTGTTGTGCGCCTCCTTGCAGCGTTCCGCCCACCGGTGCGTACGGTTCATAGCTTGTTCCGCGTACGTATGATCGCACGGGAACGGCGCGCACTCGTCAAACGCCATCGCGATGTCCGCGTTGAGCGCCATCTCGATCTCCATGACCTTTTCGGGAGAGAAAAAATGTTTGCTCCCGTCGATCGGGGACTGGAACATGACACCGTCTTCGCGGATATCGTTGATCTTGGAAAGGCTGAACACCTGAAATCCGCCGCTGTCCGTCAGGATCGGCCTGTCCCAGTGCATGAAGGAATGCAGTCCGCCCGCTTCGCGGACCAGATCATGACCGGGACGCAGATACAGATGAAACGTATTCGCGAGAATGATATGCGCGTTCACATCCTCCAGGTCCCGGGGAGTCATGGCCTTGACCGTTGCCTGCGTTCCGACAGGCATATAACACGGGGTATCAAAAAAGCCATGGTCGGTATAAACCCGCCCGAGTCTCGCGCCGGTCTTCTTATCCTTTTTGATCAGTTCGTATCGGAATGATTTCTGCATGGCGTTTCAGAGTATCAGCATCGCGTCGCCGAAGCTGAAGAACCGGTACCGTTCTTCTATGGCGTGCTGATAGACTCTTAAAATCTCCTCTCTTGAACACATTGCTGAAACGAGCATCAGGAGCGTGGATTCCGGAAGGTGGAAGTTCGTGATCAGGGCATCCACGGCCCTGAACCGGTAACCGGGTTTGATGAAAATGTTCGTCCATCCCGTTTTCGCGCTGATCCTTCCATCCTCGTCCGCAACGCTTTCCAGCGTTCTGACGGAAGTCGTGCCGACCGCGATCCGTCTGCCGCCGTTTTCCTTCACGCGATTAATCGCGTCCGCCGCGTCCTTGGAAACCTCGTAGTATTCCGAGTGCATCACATGGTCTTCCACTCTGCCGGCGCTGACGGGACGGAACGTGCCGAGGCCGACATGAAGCAGGATATCGGCCACCTCAACGCGGTTCTCCCGGAGCTGTCTGAACAGATCTTCCGTGAAATGCAGACCCGCGGTGGGCGCTGCGGCGGAACCGAGTTCCTTCGCGTAGACAGTTTGATAATTTGAAGGATCCTTCAGTTTTTCCTTGATATACGGAGGCAAAGGCATGTTGCCGGCACGGTCGAGAATCTCTTCGAAGATACCGTCGTAAAGCAGTTCGACGGTCTTCCCGCCTTCCATGTCGGCGTCGCCGACGATCCGGACGGAAAGTTCCCCGTTGACGCGGTAAAGATAACCCGGCCGGATCCTTCTCGCAGGCCTCGCGATGCATTTCCAGGTATCCCCGTTGACCCTTTCCAGAAGCAGGAATTCCGCTTTTGCCCCGTTATCCTCACGTACGGCATACAGCCTTGCGGGCATGACCTTTGTATTATTCCGCACGAGAATATCGCCCGGATGAAGATACCGGACGATATCGCGGAAAACCGTGTCCGTAATTTCGCGGGTGACGCGGTCATAAACGAGCAGTCTGCAGGAAGAACGGTCTTCCGCCGGCGTCTGTGCGATCAGTTCCTTGGGAAGATCGTAATAAAAGTCTTTTGTAAGCAATGGCTTTCCCTTTCCCTGTCACTCAAGGAAATCCTTCAGCCGTTTGCTTCTGCTGGGATGGCGCAGTTTTCTGAGCGCCTTCGCCTCGATCTGACGGATTCTCTCACGTGTAACATTGAATTCCCTGCCGACTTCCTCAAGCGTTCTGGCTTTTCCGTCGTCCAGTCCGTACCGGAGGCAAAGGACTTTCGCTTCTCTCGGTGTCAGCGTGTCGAGCACGTCCATCAGCTGCTCTTTCAAAAGCGTTGTGGCGACCGCTTCCGCCGGCGCCGGAGCATCGTCGTCCGGGATGAAATCACCGAGATGGCTGTCATCCTCCTCGCCGATCGGGGTCGCAAGTGACACGGGCTCCTGCGCGATCTTGATGATCTCACGCACTTTTTCCTCGGAGATGCCCATCTCCTTCGCGATTTCGTCCGGTCGCGGATCCCTTCCCAGTTCCTGAACGAGCTGACGGTTGATACGGATCAGCTTGTTGATGGTCTCCACCATATGCACGGGAATACGGATCGTCCTGGCCTGGTCCGCGATCGCCCTTGTAATCGCCTGCCTGATCCACCAGGTCGCGTAAGTGGAAAACTTGTATCCCTTCTTGTAATCGAACTTCTCCACCGCTTTGATGAGGCCGAGATTGCCCTCCTGGATCAGGTCCAGAAACAGCATTCCTCTTCCCACATAGCGTTTCGCAATGGATACGACCAGTCTCAGGTTCGCCTCCGCCAGTTCCTGCTTTGCGGTTTCGTCGCCCTCGTCCATTCTCTTGGCGATCTCGATCTCCTGCTGGGCGGAGAGCAGCGGAACGCGGCCGATCTCTTTCAGATACATTCTCACCGGATCGTCCGTATTGATGCCTTCCGTCGAGGAAAGCGCGGACTCGATCTCCGCGATCTCCTCCGACATGTCCTCGGGGATCTCGACCTCCTCGACGACGTCGATATTCATCTCCTCTATGTTCTCATAGAGTTTTTCTACCTGTTCCTGATCCAGATCAAGTTCTTCCAGAGAGTTCATGATCTCCTTATACGAGAGCACGCCCTTTGCTTTGCCCGTATCGAGCAGTTCTTTGATCTTCAGATCCTTCGCGTTTTCTTTTCTAGCAACCTGTTCCAATCTATTTCCCTCCTGAATCATTTCAGATGTTCGGATTCTTTCATTTATTTCATCAGTTCCTGAATGCGCATCAGGATATCTTTCCTGTCTTCCGGCGACAGCCCCGGGTCCCGGAGATGCCGTGTGAGCGAATCGACCATTTCCTCCCTGTCGATCTTCCTGATCCTGCCCATGCAGTCGTCCATCATCTGAACGGGGCTGCTGAACTGCGTGTCGTTATGGATCAAGGAGGATATCATCGAGGCGGCTTCCTTTTCCAGCGTGCTGACGATGGAATTGATATCCTTCATCGGATGCTCGGACGCGGCGAGTTTTTGACCAAAGTCTTTATATACTGTATTCCGCAGGCTGTCAAGAATATGATTCTCGCGCGCGTATTTCACCGCGTCTTCCGACCTGCACATACAGGAAATGATCATGCCTTCCGCGATGTTCCGAGCGGAATTGACGTCCCTGACCGCGTCCGGAGCGGATGAAGACGTCTGCTTCCTGCGTGCGGGAGGTCCTGCAGGAGCCTCTTTTCCCTGGTCCTTTCTGACCTGCGCTTCCAGAGATTCGACCGAAAGACCCGTTTCCTTGGAAACCTGCGCGATACATGCCTGCTGCTGAACAGGTTCCATCCCGGATATCATCTTGCACGCGTCCAGAGCGTATTTCTCCCTGTCGTGATCCTTTGAAAGATCGAATCCTCTCTTCAGACAGATCAACTTGAACGAATTCAGGGAGATGGCCTTGTCGATCAGGTTGTCGATGCCTTCCTTCCCGTACTTTCTGCAGTACTCATCCGGATCCATATTGTCCGGAAAGACGATGACGCGTACGTCGAGTCCTTCCTTCTGAAGGATGTCCAGTCCGCGCAGCGTCGCGTTCTGCCCGGCGGAATCGCCGTCGTACGCGATATACACAGAAGAAACATAGCGCGTCAGCAGTCTCGCCTGCTCTTCCGTGAGCGCCGTTCCGAGACTCGCCACAACGTTTTCGACGCCCGCAAGATACATCCCGATCACATCCGTGTATCCCTCCACCATGATCAGGCTGGAAAGATGCGCATTTTTCTGCAGATGGAGACCGTACAGATTCCTGCGTTTATTGTAGATCGGCGTGTCTCCCGTGTTGATATACTTCGGTTTGTCCTGCTGATTCATGACGCGCGCGCCGAATGCGATCACGCGCCCGTTCACGCCGACGATCGGAAAGATTACCCGGTTTCTGTACGCGTCGTACACCCTGCCGCTGTTGGGGTTCCGGACAAGAAGTCCCGCGTCGATCAGTTCCTCTTCCGTAAAGCCCTGCGCGGTCAGATGGTTCTTGAGATTGTCCCATCCCTCCGGCGCGTATCCGAGTCCGAAACGCTTTACGGCGTCGGAGCCGATTTTACGCCCCGCGAAATACTCTCTGCCGGGCCCGCCTTTTTCGCCGATCAGATTCTCCATGTAGAACCGGGCAGCGAGTTTGCACGCCTCGTAAAGCCGTTCTCTTCTGGCGCGCTCCTTCTGGTACTGTTCGTCATTGCTGTCTTCCGGAACCGTCATGCCGACGCGCTCCGCGAGAAAGCGGACCGCTTCCGGAAAGGTGAGGCGCTCCATCTGCATCACGAACTGGATCACCGTCCCTCCCGCATGGCAGCCGAAACAGTAAAACATCTGCTTGTCAGGGCTGACGGAAAAAGACGGCGTTTTTTCCCCATGAATCGGACACAGTCCCCAGAGTCTCCGTCCTTTCGGCTTCAGCGAAACATATCCGGAAACCACCGAAACGATATCATTTTTTGCCAGAAGCTCATCGAGCCAGGTTTGCGTAAACGCCATAAATTACGTCCTCTGTGCGGAAACGATCATTCGAACGCGGTAGGAACGAACAGCCTCTTGAAATCATTGACCGCGTAATTATCCGTCATGCACGCGATATAGTCCGCCGTTATAATATCTCTTCCGTCCGACTCCCTGTACTTGAGAAATTCCTCCGGCAGCAGATCGTTATTCTTGTAATAGTAATTGAACAGTTCCTCAACCACCCTTTTCGCTTTTCCCTCTTCCGACTTCGCCGCGCGGTTTGTATATACCTTTGCGAACATGAAATCCCGCAGTTCATTGAAGCAGAACGCGACGCTGTCCGACATCTGGATCTTCGGCATATCGAAGCTCTGGTCCACAACGTCGTGGATCATGGTGTCGATGCGTTTCCCGTGTGAATTCCCGAGAACGGCAATACAGTCTTTTGGCAGGCTTTCTTCCGTCAGGATGCCCGCGCGGATCGCGTCGTCGATGTCGTGATTGATATAGGCAATGCGGTCCGCGATGGAAACTACTTCCCCTTCGAGCGTACAGGGATGCCCGCTCTTTTTGTGATTCAGTATCCCGTCCCTGACTTCATATGTCAGATTGAGTCCCTCCCCGCCGTTTTCCAGTTTGTCCACCACGCGGAGACTCTGTTCGTTATGGCGGAAACCGTTCGGAAGAAGCGAATTCAGTACGTCCTCCCCGGTATGCCCAAACGGCGTATGGCCGAGATCGTGTCCCATGGCGATGGCTTCCGTCAGGTCTTCGTTCAGCCGCAGCGCCCGGGAAATCGTTCTCGCGATCTGCGAAACTTCCAGCGTATGCGTAAGCCTGGTTCTGTAATGATCGCCCTGCGGGGAAAGGAAGACCTGCGTCTTATGCTTCAGTCTCCGGAACGATTTGCAGTGGATGATCCTGTCCCTGTCACGGATAAAATCGGTCCGGATGGTACAAGGCGTGATCGGATGAAGCCTGCCTTTGGTCTCGGCAGACCGTGCCGCATATTTTGACAGTACTGTGTTTTCCAGCTGTTCGGTATACTCCCGCGGCGTCACACGAAAAACCTCCTCCCAAATTTTGGGCTACTTGATTTATATACAACAAAAATCCTTTTATTCCTGCATCAAAAAAAGAAAAAACCGCATTATCCAGGATAATGCGGTAAACTGCAGGCAGACTGTCAGTCTTCTTTGTCCGAATCGTCACCGCGCCAGATCTCGATATCTACCGGTTCGTTGCAGTGCGGGCAGATCAATCCGTCTTCATTGTCCAGCATGTCCTCATCGAAGTAGATCACGCCTCCGCAGGCAGGACAGACCACTTCAAAAAAGCCGTCGTCGTCCTCGTCCTCGGCTTCGTCCTCGTCATCGTCCTCGTCAAAAACTGCCTCGTCCAGATCGTCGAGATCGTCAAACACATCGTCCAGATCGTCGGAAATATCCTGGATCGCGAGTTCGTGATCTTCGATTTCATCGGAAACGGCGTCCAGCGTGTCGATCACGGCACGGAACAGCTTTCCGTAAACAGCGTCCTTCAGATCGACACCTTCGCACAGGCCTTTCAGATAGGCAACTTTTTCAGAAATCTTGCTCATTTTGGTACCTCTTCAGCAGCGTTCCATGTAATCGCCGGTTCTCGTATCGACGCGGACTCTGTCGCCCTCGTTGACAAACAGCGGGACATTGATCTGATAACCCGTCTCAAGCGTGGCGGGTTTCGTCGTACCCGTCGCCGTATCGCCGCGTACGCCGGGCTCGCAGTGCGTAATGGTCAGCTCAACGAAATTCGGCGCCTCTACCGAGAACGGGCTGCCCTTGAAGAACTTGATCTTGACGTTCTGGTTTTCAACGATAAAGTTGATCGCGTCCTCGACCTGCTCGTGGTTCAGCGGCAGCTGCTCGTAGGTCTCGGTATCCATGAAGTAGTAAAGATCGCCGTCCTGATACAGATACTGCATCTCTTTCGTCTCGATATGAGCCGGCGGATATTTGTCCGTGGGGCTGAACGTTCTTTCAAGAACCGCTCCCGTCATAACGTTTTTCAGTCTGGTACGTACAAAAGCCGCGCCTTTGCCGGGTTTAACATGCTGGAAATCGGAAATGGACCAAACCTGTCCATCGATTTCAACGGTCATGCCTTTGCGAAAATCGCCTGCCATAATCATAAGTGTATTCCTCCAAATCCCTTCGTCTGTATTTATATGTTATATGATCATCAGTTTCTTTGTTGTGTTCGCCAGATTGATGCATCCGTCTTCCGTGACCACAAGATCGTCCTCGATCCTGACGCCGAATTCGCCCTCCAGATAGATGCCCGGCTCGTCCGTAATGGTCATGCCGGCAAGAAGAATGTCTTCGGAAAGTTTGGACGCTCTTGGCTTCTCATGGATCTCCAGACCGAATCCGTGGCCAAGGCTGTGCCCGAAAGCCTCTCCGTAACCGTACGAAGCGATGCAGTCCCTTGCGATCCGGTCGAATTCTCTTCCGGAAATCCCGCTTTTCAGCGATTCAAGCGCCTTCAGCTGGGCTTCTAATACTATATCATAGATTTTCCTGCATTTGTCACTTACTTTTCCGATTCCGAACGTCCTCGTCATATCGGAATGATAGCCGTTGTACATGCATCCGAAATCCACGACCACGAGATCACCGTCCGCCAGCTTCCGCTTTCCCGGAATGGCATGGCACATCGCCCCGTTTGGTCCGGAACCGATGATCGTGTCGAACGACGGTCCTTCGCTTCCCTGCAGTCTGCAGAGATAATCCAGTTCCGCCGCAGCCTCGACTTCCGTCATGCCGGGTTTCACGCGTCCGAGAAACAGTTCGAACGCCTTGTCCGCCATGGACTGGGCGATGCGCAGGTTCTCGACCTCTCCCGCGTCCTTGACCGCGCGGAACAGGGAAATGTCACGGGACATGGGCTTAAGCCCGACGGAAAGAGCGTCAAACTGACGGAACTGCGACACCGTCAGCTTCTCCTCCTCGAATCCGCACGCACGGACGCCGTCAGCGTTCAGAACGTCCCTGAGCTTTGCGATCAGCGTGTCATTCGATATTTCGACGACCCTGCACTCCTTCGCCTCATCCCTCGCCTGAATCGTATACCGGAAGTCGGTAAAAACATACGCATCTTTCCCGGTAATCAGAAGGTAGGCCTCCGCGCACTTGAAACCGGAGTAATACAGCATGTTTTCATAGCTTGTAATCAGGACGCCGTCCACCGCGTTCCGGGCAAACGCCTCCCGAAGTTTTGCAATTCTGTTCATTCTAATACTTCTTCCTGTTATTTGTGGTAGAGCCGTCCGTCCTGCTGGTAATTCGGCTCACATGTAATATTGATGCCAAGGCGGCGGTAAACGTTCATGTCGGCCGCGGAAAGAATAACGGTGGAATGCGCCTCCAGTCCGCGCAGCTTCGGAAGCTGTTTCAGCGCAAGCGCCGCGGTCGGGTTGGTCGCCGCGCAGATGGACAGCGCGATCAGAACCTCGTCCGAATGGAGTCTCGGGTTCTGGTTGCCAAGGCATTTCACCTTCAGATCCTGGATCGGCTGTATCACGACAGCTGACATCAGATCGATCTCGGGCGAGATCTTCCCGAGCGCTTTCAGAGCGTTCACGATCGCCCCGGCGGCTGCGCCGATCAGGTCGGACGTTTTGCCTTCCACCATCTTATGGTTCTTCAGTTCGATCGCGACCGCCGGAAGTCCGTCCGTTTCCTGTGACTTTTTCAGCGCTGCGCCGATAACGGGTCTGTCCTTCTCGGAAATGCCGCACGTATTCATCAGCAGTTCGAGCTTCAGCTCCTGGCTTTCAGGCACGATACCCCTTCTGAAGTCACATCTCGCCTTATAGTATCTGCGGATAATCTCCTGTTTTGCCGCCGCGGAAACCACTTCGTCGTCTGTAATGCAGTACCCCGCCATATTGACGCCCATGTCGGTCGGGGACTTGTAGGGGGAACTCCCGCCGATTTTTTCGAATATCGCGTTCAGAACCGGGAACGAATCCACATCACGGTTGTAATTGACAGTTGTAACGCCGTAAGCCTCAAGATGGAACGGATCGATCATGTTGACGTCGTCCAGATCCGTCGTTGCCGCCTCATAGGCCAGATTGACCGGATGCTTCAGAGGGATATTCCAGATCGGGAACGTTTCAAACTTCGCGTATCCCGCCTTGATCCCGTGCTTCGCCTCATGGTAAAGCTGAGAAAGGCATACCGCGAGCTTTCCGCTTCCGGGACCGGGAGCCGTCACAACGACAAGAGGTCTGGTCGTTTTGATGTAATCGTTCTTTCCGAATCCGTCGTCGCTGACGATCAGCGGGATGTTGTTGGGATAGCCGGGAATCGGATAGTGCTTGTACACCGAAATGCCCAGGCTCTTCAAGCGGTTTGCGTACGCGTCCGCAGCAGCTTCTCCGTTGTATCTGGTGATGACGACCGAACTGACATACAGTCCCTTGGATCGGAACGCATCGATCAGACGCAGGACCTCGTTGTCATACGCGATGTCCAGGTCGTTCCGAATCTTGCTCTTTTCGATATCCCCGGCATAAATCGCGATGATGATTTCCGCGTCGTCTTTGAGCTGTCGCAGCATATTGACTTTTGAGTCGGGCAGAAAACCGGGAAGCACTCTGGACGCATGATAATCGTCAAAAAGCTTCCCGCCGAATTCCAGATAAAGCTTGTCGTTGAACTGACTGATCCGCGAACGGATGTTTGCGGATTGCATCTGGACATACTTCTTGTTATCAAATCCAATTCTTCTCATGGTACCAAGTATACAGCACAGTTTCACTGTTTTCCAGTACTAATAAGAGGAACTTTTTTAATTCCAGTATGCCTGATAGAGCGCGACATTCTTCTGATGCTCCTCGTAGGTCTTCGCGAAGACAAGATCGGAGCTCAGACTGATATTGCCGTTGCAGAAATACAGATAGCCGTCGTCGATGAATTCCTGATTCGGATACAGAGCGGCACGGATGGCTGTCTCGCCGGGATTGCAGATCGGCCCGACGGGAAGACCTTCGTATTTATACGTGTTGTAGAGAGAATCCGTTTCCATTTCGTCGGCGGAGAATGTGTACTTGCTGATTCCCAGGATATAGGACAGGCTCGCGCAGGACTGAAGCTTCATTCCCTCCTTGAGCCGGTTATGGAATACGGCAGAAACCTTTGCAAAATCATCCGGGTTTTTCGCCTCGCGTTCTATCAGCGAAGCGAGCGTCACGACCTCGTCCACCGACATTCCGAGCTCTTCCGCACGCAGAAGATAATCCTCCGTAAAAACATCGTTGAACCGGTTGACGAATTTCACGAGAATGGCCTGAACGCTTCCGTCCGCGAATACTTCATACGTATCCGGGAAAAGATATCCTTCCATAATAAATGTGCGGGACTTCTCCGCGGATTCCGGAAGCTGCGCGATAAAGGAGAACGACTCGTTCGCTTCCCTGCTGGCGCACAGGGACAGGAACTTGTCCTCGTCGGAAATCAGTTTCTTATCAAGCAGCGTTTTCGCGATATCGAGAACGGTATATCCTTCCGGAACGGTAAACTTGATGACTTCCTTCTGACCGTTTCCCTCGCAGATGATATCCACGATCTGCTTCAGCGTCATGTTTCTGGACAGAATATAGGTTCCCGCCTGAAGGCTGCTCGCTTTTCCGATAAAGTCAACATAGACCTTAAACACGGCTGTATTGGTAATCAGTCCCTTCTCGTCTTCCCCTCTTGCGTTATAAAGGATCTGGGCGATCTTGCTCGCGGAGGCGGATTCCGGAATGACCACCTCGATCGGGGTCGAATCACGGACGTCGACGGGATTGATGTAATTGGAAAGAAAATACCGCACCGAAAAGCTCGAAATCAGATAGACTACGAGCACCGATACGACAACCACGCAGAAAGGCCTTACGGTCTTCCAGATTCTGTGCAGCCTGCGCTGCTTTTTGGTCATGTATTTATTCGTTTCCATGATAAAAAGTATATCAACGCACTTTTTCAGGATTCAAGCATGTTAAGGCTGATCTCCATAGAATTTGCAATTCGTTTATATATCTCGGACAGGGTCGAATGGACCGCGTATTCCGCGGAAAGATAAGCGAACGCGGTATCGTCGAACTGAAGGACCTCGTTGATCTTTTTCATCTTCTCCTCCGTTCCGGCGTCGCGGATTCCCTGCAGCGTCTGCGCCTGCTGAAGGATCATCAGTTCGTGGTACTCGGAAAGAAGATGTTTCGTCAGGTCATTCTCCCCTACCTTTTCCTTCAGCCTCTTATATTCGCGGACCTCCTCGCTTTCGCGAAGCGCGGATGAAAGGCGCTGCGTGAGCTCATCGATTTTCGGATCCATCGGTTTCCACCTCCTGCACGATGGTCAGCACCATGGGATTCCTGTGCGTTTCCGCACGCAGGAATGACCGCAGTCTGGATTTGACCGTATTGTTGATCTCGGAGTAGGAGGATCTGTCGGCGTTCTCGAACGCCATCGCTTCCTTTTTCAGCACATCGCATGCCTTCGCGATCAGATCATCGGAGGTCCGCATGTAGACAAATCCGCGCGAAACGATCTGCGGGTCGCACAGCAGTCTGCCGTCAGAAGCCGAAAGCGTGATCAGCGCGATCAGGATCCCTTCCTCCGAAAGGATCTTTCTGTCCCGTATCACAACATCGTTCATATCGCCAAGGCCGTCCACCATGACGCTTCCCGACGGAACGGCGCCGCGGACCTCTCCGCGTTTTTTTCCAAGCTCCAGAACGTCCCCGCAGTGAAGCCTGAAAATTCGCGAGGGATCGATCCCCATCTCCTCCGCAAGCCTTCCGTGCAGCAGAAGATGCCGGTATTCCCCATGAACAGGTATGAAATACTTCGGCTTCGTCATGGCAAGCATGAGCCTGAGTTCCTCTCTGCATGCGTGTCCGGAAACATGTACGTCCGCCATCTGGTCATAAATCACGTCGCATCCCTTCTCGCAGAGCTGATCGATGACCTTGGATACGTCTCTTTCATTTCCCGGTATCGCAGACGCCGAGATCAGAACGGTATCTCCGGTTCCGACCGAAAGCCTGTGCGTGGAGGAAGCCATTCTGAACAGTCCGCTCATCGGTTCCCCCTGGCTTCCGGTCGTCATGACGCAGATTCTGTCGTCCGGAATGCTCCGGATCGCTTCCAGAGAAAGAATCCTGTCTTCCGGAATGGAAAGATATCCGAGCTCCTGCGCGGTTTTGACGATCTGTTCCATGCTTCTGCCCTGGAAGCAGAGGAACCTTTCATGCCTGATCGCGACTTCCGCGATCTGCTGGATACGGTAGACGTTCGAAGCGAACGTAGCCACAATCACGCGTCCTTTCGCACTGTCGAAGCACCGCTCGAATGTCTTTCCGATCTCGCGCTCTGACTGCGTATACCCCTGTCTTTCCACGTTCGTACTGTCCGAAAGCAGAGCGAAAACGCCTTTCGATCCGTAGTACGCGAACCGGTCGATATCGATCGGTTCCCCGTCCATCGGGGTGAGATCCATCTTGAAATCTCCCGTATGGATCACGGTTCCGGCTGGCGTCGAAATGGCGAGCGACACCGCGCCCGCTATCGAATGGCCGGTCTTGATGAATTCAACCCGGAAACATCCCGCTTCGACTCTGTCCCGCGGTCTGACGACGGTCAGGTCTGCGTCCGTCACACCGAGTTCTTCACATTTGTGACGGATCAGCGCTATCGTGAACGCGGTGCCGTATACAGGCGCTTTCACCTCTTTGAGCAGATATGGAAGCGCACCGATATGGTCTTCGTGTCCGTGCGTGACCAGAATCGCCTTGATTCTGTCACGGTTCTCCGTAAGATATGTAAAATCCGGGATGACAAGCTCAATTCCGGGCATGCTCTCATCCGGAAACGACGAGCCGCAGTCTACGACGACCATGTCCCCGTCACACTCCAGCACCGTAATATTCTTTCCGATTTCTCCCATTCCTCCAAGAGGAATGATCTTCAGTTTCTTAGACATTAAAATAACTCCTGTTTATTCCGCGGAAGCAAAAAAGCAGTTGCCTCCGATCGTATCGTAATAGATTTTATCTCCCCATTCCGTGCCTTTGGACGCGACCCGGAAAAAGACGACATTCTCCGGAAGCACGGAGGCTCCCTGCGTAAAAACACGCTTTGCAGCTTCAATCAGAGAAGACGGAACGGACGCGGTCAGAAAATCATCCCTTTTCACGACCGATAACTGATTCTTCCGGTATACTTCCGTGCGGATATCCGTTTTTCCCCCGCCGAACGCGGAAGAATTGCAGCGGTTATAGATGACGCTCAGCACGGCCATTCTGCCTTCTTCGCTTCCCGATTCAAAAAAAGCAACACGCGCGGCTAGTTCATGCTCGCTGACCGTCGATGGTTCGGCGGTCGGGGTCGGACTTGGCGCTGCAGGCGTCGCGGTCGGTGTGGCGACGGGATTCAGTTCAATTTCCGGAGAAGACGTTTCCTCGCGCACCGTCACGGGGACGGTCTCAGAATCCTGATCCGGCGTCGGCTTAGGTGTCCTGGTCGGTTTCGGCGTGGGAGAAGGCGTCTGTTTTGGCATTCTGGTCGGTTCTGGCGCAGGAGAAGGCGTCTGCTTCTGTTTCGGCGACTGCGTCGCATCCGGAATGTCCTTCGGAGAAGCTGTTATCACGGGTTCGGGAATAGGCGTCGGGGATAGCTGCATTCCGTCCGACTCAGGATCCGGAACGCCGTTTTCCTGCCGTTGCTGACCGTCGGCAGGATCATTGTCCTGAGTCTCCTGCGAATTCTCCTCCTCCGCAGGCGGAACCGCTGTTTCTTCACCCGTGGCTGAAAAACCGGGGAATTCTTCCGGCGCCGGATATTCCTCCCGGACGGCTTTCAGCTCCACTTCCGCGCCTGTATTCTGGTCCTGCGTCTGATTCTCGGAAACGGCGTACTGAACGGGATCCGGCAGCACAGAAGAAGAACAGCTGCACAGCAGCGCGGCAGCTGTTATCAGAAGAGCGTATCGTATGAAACCGTGCTTAAAGAATATACCGATGGATATCTTCCTCTTTTACTTCTTTCCCGAGATGTTCTCTCACGTAATCCGCATCCACGGAGAAATTGATGACGGGATGTTCTCCTGTCGCGTTGAAAGATATGTCGTCCAAAAGCGTTTCGAGTACGGTATGCAGCCGTCTTGCGCCAATGTTTTCCTCGTTCTCGTTTTCCAGGTACGCATAATGCGCGATCTCCGTCAGCGCGTCGTCCGTAAACGTCAGATTCACGTTATCCGTGGAGAGAAGCGCGGTATACTGTTTCGTCACGGCGTTCTCCGGCTGAGTCAGGATGCGCTTGAAATCCTCCTGGGACAGATCGTTCAGTTTGACCTTGATCGGGAAACGGCCCTGAAGTTCCGGAATCAGGTCGGATACCTTTGAAACGTGAAACGCGCCAGCCGCGATAAACAGCATGAAATCCGTCTTGACCGGTCCGTACTTCGTGACGACCGTTGATCCTTCCACGATCGGAAGGATATCCCTCTGGACTCCCTCCCTCGACACATCCGGTCCGCCGACGGTCCCGTTCGCAGTAATCTTGTCGATCTCGTCGATGAAGACGATCCCGTCCTGCTCCGCGCGTTCCACCGCCTCACGGATCACGTCATCCATATCGATCCGCTTTTCGGATTCCTGAAGGACCAGGATCCTTCTCGCCTCTTTGACGGGAAGCTTGCGGAGTTTCGTTTTCTTAGGCATGAAGCCGCTGAACATTTCCCCGAGATTCAGATCGATCCCGGCGGCAAGCATGGCGTCGTTGCCCTGGTTCCGTTCTTCGACTTCGATCTCGATCAGGGTCTCTTCGTGCAAGCCTGCCCGCAGTTCCGCCTCGATCCTTTCGCGGTCCGTTCTGAACTGCTGCTTCTCTTCCTCTGTCGGTTCCTGTTCCGGCGCAGGAGCGCTTCCCACGCCGAGAAGAAGCTGAAGCGGATTCGGCGCGGCAGGCTTCTTCCTGCCCTTTGACGGCATCAGTTTATCGATAATGATCTGCTCCGCGGCAGCCTCACTGACATCGCGCACATCTTCCATACGGTTGTTCTTGCAGATCCGGATGGATGCCTCGACAAGATCCCGGATCATGGATTCCACGTCTCTTCCGACATAACCTACTTCCGTGAACTTGGTCGCTTCCACCTTGACGAACGGCGCGTCGACGAGTTTCGCCAGCCTTCTGGCGATCTCCGTCTTGCCGACGCCGGTCGGTCCGATCATGATGATGTTTTTCGGCGTGATCTCCTCACGGATCTCTTCCGGAAGCCTGCTGCGTCTGTACCGGTTCCTCAGTGCGATCGCGACCGCGTGCTTTGCGTTATCCTGCCCGATGATATATTTATCCAGTGAATCAACGATTTCTTTCGGTGTAAGCAATTCAGACTTCCTCCACTATGATATGGTCGTTTGTATAAATGCAGATCTGACTGGCGATCTCGAGCGACTTCCGCGCGATCTCTGCGGCGGAAAGGTCGGTATTCGCTTTCAGCGCTTTCGCTGCAGCAAGCGCGTACATCCCGCCGGAACCAATCGCGGCGATCCCGTCGTCGGGGTCGATCACGTCTCCGGTTCCGGAGATGATCAGAAGCTCTTCCTTCCCGGCGATGATCAGCAGGGCTTCCAGCTTCCGCATGATCTTGTCGTTGCGCCAGTCCTGCGCAAGGGAAACAGCGGCTTTTGTGACAGACCCGTTGAACTGTTCGAGTTTCTGCTCGAATCTCTCGCAGAGCGAAAAAGCATCGGAAACCGTACCGGCAAATCCCGTTACGATCTGGTCGTGATAGATCCGCCGTACCTTCTTAGCGTTTGCCTTCATGATGCTCGACTCGTTCATCGTGACCTGACCGTCACCCGCCACCGCGCATTTTCCGTCCTTTTTCACCGCGATAATGGTCGTACCTTTTAATTCCATAGCCAATCTCCGTAAAAGTTCCAGTAATCGTTCTCAATATACCATGCCGGGAACGGTTAATCCCCGGATGGCAAGTTCTTTTTCAATTCTTTCACGATTTGTAGCGATCTTTCCGCAATTCTGTGATATCGCTCCACCTTTTTCATTCTTTTCTCCGGGAGCGAATCGATGATGCCGAACGTAATATTCATGGGCTGGAAATCCGATCCGTTATAGCCGGAAACATAATGCGACAGCGCTCCGAGCGCAGTAGACGACGGAAACTCCGTCATTTCCTGCCCAAGAACATGCTGCGCCATGCAGATTCCTGCGACAAGGCCGCTGGAAGCGGATTCCACATATCCTTCCACGCCTGTCATCTGACCCGCAAAGAAAAGATCAGGTCTGGTCCTGAACTGATAAAACGCGTTCAGAAGACCAGGACTGTTGATAAACGTGTTGCGGTGCATCACGCCGTATCTCGAATACTCCGCGTGTTCGAGACCCGGGATCATGCCGAAAACGCGTCTCTGCTCGCCGAATTTCAGATTTGTCTGAAACCCGACGATATTGTACAGAGTTCCTTCCGCGTTGTCCTGACGGAGCTGCACGACCGCGAACGGCTTCTGCCCCTCATGCTCGAATCCGACCGGTTTCAACGGTCCGTACGCGAGTGTCATCGGTCCCCGCTTCGCCATGATCTCGACGGGCATGCATCCCTCGAACACCCTGGGCGTCTCGAAATCGTGAAGCGTGACGGAGTCCGCGTTGATCAGCGCCTCGTAGAAGGAAAAATACTGTTCTTCCGTCATGGGGCAGTTCAGATAGTCGTCGCCTCTGCCGTACCGGGATCCGCGGAACATCTTTGTCAGATCAAGCGAATCATATTCCACGATCGGCGCAGCAGCGTCATAAAAATGCAGTCCCGGCGCGATCTTCTGTATCTCATCGGACAGCGCGTCCGATGTCAGCGGTCCGGTCGCGACGATGGTATATCCTTCCGGAATCCATGTGATCTCCTCATGATGCACCGTGATCAGCGGATTATTACGGATCTTTTCCGTAACCATTTCGGAAAAAAGCGTCCGGTCCACAGCCAGCGCTCCTCCCGCAGGAACGGATGTCGCGTCCGCACAGCGCATGATAAGAGAATCAAGCTCCCGCATTTCCGCTTTCAGAAGCCCTACCGCGTTCTCGATCCGGTCGGACCGGAAGGAGTTCGAGCAAACCAGTTCCGCGAATCCGTCCGTCTTATGCGCAGGAGATTTCTTGTCCGGCTTCATTTCATACAACTCGACCGGCACACCGAATCTGGTCAGCCTGTCGGCTGCTTCGCTTCCCGCAAGGCCGGCTCCAATCACATTGACCTTCATCTTTCCGTTATGCTCCATACATCAGCTTCCCTCCCGGGATGCCTTTCAAAAACGCCGCCCAGTCCGCGTCGATCCTGAGTCCGGAAATGCCCGGATACAGAAGAACGAACATCAGTACCGCAAGGCCTAGCCACACCCATTTCCATCTGCTCAGAACCGGATACCGGTCTTCAAGCTTGAGCATCAGGTAGACCGCGCCCATCAGGATGAACGGGACGGTTGCAAAAAAGTGATAAATGAACGTACACCTGCTCACCAGGACCCACGGCAGATAGTTGGCAAGCACGCCGATAAAGATCACCTGAAGAGCAATATCTTTCTTGACCTTTCCCGTCAGTCTGCCGATCAGAAGCGCTATGGCGCCGACCGTGCTGACCCACCAGACTGCCGGATTGCCGGATGCGGTCATCGTCGAGATCGTATTGCCGACCTGACTGCCGTAGAAGTACCACATGGGCTTCATCGTGAACGGCCACTGCCAGAAACTCGACTGGTACGGATGCGTTGCCTTCAGACCGCTGTGGTAGGAATACATGAAATCCTGATAGTTCCAGAAGGTCCGGAACATGTCCCTGATGCCGTAGGAGGAGCTCACTCCCGCTTCATAGCGGTAGTACGGGTAATAAGACGCGAAATAGATGCAGAACGGCACGATCACAAAGAAGAGTACGCACCACAGCAGCGTCAGAACCGTATATTTCCAGTAGACCGATACCGCTGCAATTTCGGACGGCGTCCCGTTCTTCATTCGGTCACGGTAAGTCCTGTATCTCTCAAACAGCGTGTAGAAAAGCAGTACGGCAAGTCCGCCTCCCGCATAGAAGCAGATCCATTTGCTGGCGATGCCCAGTCCGAAGAACAGTCCCGAAAGTGCCAGCGGCTTCAGCGTGTCCCTGAATGCGTCCGCGAAAAAGTTCATGGAGATGTACCGGTACATGTAATAGAACATCAGCAGAATGAAGAAAACGCCGTATACGTCGATCGTCGCGATCCTGGTCTGCGTAAAATGCATGAAATCGAACGCGAAAAGCATCATCAGAAGGAACGCGTAATCCGACCGCTTGAACATTCTCCTGCCGAACGCGTACATCAGAGGAAGCATCAGGACCCCTATCAGCGTCCCGGTAAACCTCCAGCCGAACGGGCTCATTCCGAATATCGCGACTCCGATCATGATCAGGAGCTTTCCGAGAGGCGGATGCGAATTCTCATATGGTTTCAGATTGTGCAGATGCTCGTACGCGGTCCTTCCGTGATACAGCTCATCGAAATACATTCCGTTGAAATAGGAAGGAATCTCAGGTACCGTATTCTGCTCGTCCAGTAGACACTGTTGCGTTCCGGCGGGGTCATCGATCGACGCGGGAACAAGATTCCCTCCGTCATCGAAAAACGCGATCTCGTTGATCTTCAGCGTTCCGGAATAAAGCGTCAGCGTGACATGATCCGAATGGAAGTCGCATTCATAAGGCTTCCAGCGGAACATATCGTCATAGGTCTGCGTGTAAAGAGTGTCCTTTTCCCCGTCGGAAAGCATCATCGTCCCGCTTTCGCTGACATTCGGGCTTCCTATATTGGAATAGACCCAGTACTCGGAAATCCGCGTGTTTTCAGGAAACCGTACCAGAACCGACTCCCCGAGGGAAACGGGCTGCCAGAAAGTCTGCGGCGCCTTCAGTGTGCCCAGATTTACAAAAGCGATGACAGCATACAGCAGCGTGAACGCGATCAGCAGAATGCGTTCTTTTTTTGTATACCGCAACCGCACGTCGGTTTTCTCCGGGATCAGAAACGCGGAAGAATCCGAAACGCGCAAAGGATCGTGCTGTTCCACAACCGTGGGCAGAATATGATTCCGGAGCAGGATGTCGACAGCCGACCAGGTAAGAACGATCGACCCGAGCACTTCCGCAGCCGATCCCAGAAGGACGATCATGTCGTACAACTGTCCGCGCATCGACTGGTGATCCACGATGTACATGGCGGAGATCACATTCAGAAGCAGCGGCAGAGAAAGAATCAGATAGGAAAGCAGGAGCCTCCTGTCCTTCTCATACAGATAGGACAGCATCAGCAACAGCAGAGCGGGTATGATATAGCGCTCATGCATAAAGTGCCCGAATGTGAATATCAGCGTGAGCATCACGGCGCCGCAGAGATACAGCGATCCCCTGTGCGATCTGCAGCTGCGGATAAACAGGAACGCGGAGAAAGCGACGGAAGCCGCGATCGAGAAGACGCCGATCGCCTTATACGGGATCCCAAGAAACGCGATCTCGTCAACGGGCGTCCAGTTGCCTCCGATCAAGGCGTGGAAGTTAAACGCCTCAATGGACGCGTACGCATAGGAACCGGCCGTGGAAGCGTATTTCTCGAACAGCCAGAGCCATCCCTGCGTTCCTTTGAACGGAAGGGCGAGCACAAAGATGACAGCAAGCGCAGCCGCGACGGCGCAAAGCGCTTTCAGGAGTCTCTTCCAGATGTTGTCGGAATGGACGCCGGAGAAATAAGCAATCGCAAGAAGCGGTCCGAACATCAGCGCCTGCGGCTTGATCAGGATCATCAGTCCGTACAGCGCCCCTGCCGCGATCCGCCTGTCATCCAGAAACAGCATGCATACCGTCACGAGTCCGAGGGACAGTATGGAATCAATCTGTCCCCAGGCGCCCGTCACATAGCAGATGGCTGGATTCAGCGCGATCACCGCGGAAAGAATCAGCGCCGTTTTTCTGGACGAACCGCATTTCACGGCAAGCCGGTAGACGAGTATCACACTCAGAATATCCGCCGCCGCGGACGGAAGCTTGAACAGCAGCACGTATGCGGGCGTCCCGTATCCGAGTCCGAACAGCCTGGCAATCGCGGTCATCAGCCAGAGGATATACATGTATCCCGGCGGATAATCAGCGAACATGCCGCTTGTATAGAAATTCCTTGGACCGTTCATCATGGCGTTACCCCACGCCATGAAACAGTTGATATCCGTGGAATGGCCGACGAAAACAAAGGAAAGAATCATCCGGATGACAGCGGACAGAACAATGATCAGGATCAGAATGATTCTTGCGTCTTTTGCAGAAAGCGAGTCTTTCCGGTGCTGTCTTCTCAGGTACCGCACGTACAGCACGGCTCCCGCAAGAGCGGCAAGCGCCGTAACCAGCAGCATATAGACGAACGGCTGCGCATCGGATCCTGCCGGGCTCTCCTCTGAATAATCCGAATGTCCGTAATAGACCACGCCGGTCTCATGCGCGAGATCCAGGACGTCCGCTTCATCGTACTCTTCGGCGACGCTCATTCTGATATCGGCAAAGTAAGCTTTCCCGCATGCCTCCATGCTGTAGCCGCCGATGCGCATGGCGACGCGCAGGGTATGCTGGTCGGGGGGCGTAAGAACCAGAAGCTCCACGTCTTCCCAGTCATTTGTGCCGATTAAATCGTAGGAATAGCAATAGGTGCCGTCGAGAGCAAAATTGTCGATGGAGATCGTAGCGCCGAGATCGCCTTCAACGTTTTCCGTTTTTACCAGGGCGGTGATCCTGTACACGGTGTCAGGCTCCACCGAAACGGTCTGGATCGCTCTCGCGTCATTGGAACGGATGTTCTCGATATAGATACAGTTACCCACTTCCGGGTCTTCCGAAAAGCCGTAATCCAGATAATCCTCTGATTCGACATACGCGGAAAGATCCCACCCGGCAGGGAGGGACGCATCAGCAGATGAAACGGAAAAATCGCCGTTATAAATCAGATTCTCATCGCCGAGTGCACCGGCAAACGGAACAGTAAGAATCAGTAATGCAATTAAAATATATAAAAATCTGCGCAATTCAGATATCGTCCTTGCGTTATCATTCTGTCTTAAAATATAGCATTATGAGGATAAAAGTTCAATGCAGGGGCTACTGCCGGAGGAACTTGGAAATGAACGAGATGCGGTGGATCGGACACGGACCGAATTTTCTGAGAGCCTCGATATGCTCCGCTGTGCCGTATCCCTTGTTTTTTGCGAACTTATACTCCGGATACACGCGGTCCATTTCGATCATATACCTGTCCCTGTGCACCTTTGCGACGATGGATGCCGCCGCAATGGAATAGGAAAGCGCGTCACCGTGGATCAGGATATGCTGTTCCGCGTCAAGTTTTAGACCCTGAAGCGCGTCGATCAGAAGATCCGTCGGCTTTCGCTTCATCCCGTTGTACGCGTTCGTAAAGGCCAGCCGTGTGGCCTCGAGGATGTTAATGGAATCGATCACGTCCGGCTCAACGAAAGAGACGCAGTAATCCACCGCGGTATCGATCAGGACCGGGTAGATCTTCTCTCTTCTGGACTCCGACAGTTTTTTAGAATCGTTGACATGCTCGATCAGCGGATCGCTCGGCATGATAATGCAGCAGGCGGCTACGGGCCCAGCGAGCGGCCCCCTGCCGACCTCGTCCATTCCCCCGAGGACGCATCCCTGCTTTCCCCAGTATTCCCGGTCGTACGCGGTTATGGATTCCAGACGTGTTCTTTCCTTCTCCGTCATGCTTTTTCCTCAGGCGTCTCAAGCGTAATTCTGCCGAGCTTCCCGCTTCTGAACTCGTCGAGCAGGACCTCAGCGGCGCGTTTTGTATTTTCCTCTCCGTTTGTGTAAAACAGCGACCGCTTGCGGCATACGTTCCTCAGATAGGCCTCGCGGTCATTTTCATCCGGAACAGATCCGAACCGTTCCTGCAGTACTTCGGGAATAACGGGAGCGAGTTCCATCGCAAGCTCGACCGCGATGTCCTCTATATCCAGAATGTCGTCATTGATCGCGTTCAGATAGGACAGATGCCTTGCGGTGGTCTCGTCCTCAAACTTCGGCCAGAGAATACCGGGAGAATCCATGAGTTCGAGATACTTTGTGACGGAGACCCACTGTTTTCCCTTCGTCACGCCGGGTTTGTTCCCTACCGCCGCCCGCTTTTTCCCTGCGATGCAGTTGATCATCGTGGATTTCCCGACGTTCGGGATCCCGACAACGATGGCCCGGACGGTCTTGAGGACGCCTTTGGCCCTCGCTTTTTCCACAAGGGGCTTCGCCACCTCGTCAAGGACCGGAACGATCCGGTTTTTCGATGTATTCCGGACAGAGCTGACAGAAACCGTCCTCATCCCCTGCGCCTCAAAAACGGAGATCCAGCGGTTCGTCTCTTCCAGTGAAGCAAGATCGCTTTTGTTCAGAATCACGACGCGTTGCTTCCCGGAAAAAAGATCGTTGAAATCCGGATTGCGGGTCGACAACGGCGCGCGCGCGTCCGCGACTTCCACAACGATATCCGTCAGTTTGAGATTGTCCTGGAGCATTTTTTTCGCTTTCGCCATGTGCCCCGGGTACCATTGGATCATAAGTAACTCCTAAAAAAAGAAACCCCAAAAGCTGTTACGCAATCGGGGTTAAGGTCTCGTGTGTTATTTGTTCTTAACGATGATTTTTTCTCTGATCTTGGCAGCCTTACCGACACGATCGCGCAGATAGAACAGTTTCGCTCTGCGGACTACGCCGTGACGGACCACTTCGATCCTGTCAATACGCGGGCTGTTGTAGGGGAATGTTCTCTCAACGCCGACGCCGTAGGAAATCTTACGGACCGTAAAGGACTTGCGGATTCCGCCGCCCTGGATCTTGATGACGATTCCCTCAAAGTTCTGAAGTCTTTCGCTTGTGCCTTCCACGACCTTTACAAACACCCGGACGGTATCGCCGACCTGCAGCGCAGGAAGATCGCTTCTGAGCTGTTCTTTTTCCAACTCGTTGATAATTACTGACATGGTTAATTCTCCTTCCATATTTAAGCGTTCATACTTCATTGCGAACAGAGGACCGCCTTTTGTCACACAAATGCCATTCTAACACAGCAAAACGGTGAAAGCAAGCACAAAATACCCGCTTTTTCCCCTAAAATCAATGTTTTTTCAGACAGTATCCCGGAGACGCCCCGGATGTTATTTCTCCGGCTCCGGATCCGAAGAATTCGCTGCTTCCGGACTCTCTTCGGCGTTCCGGATCCTTTTCTTTCTGGGTTTCTTCTTCAGGGCTTCCTCCGCCTGTTTCCGCACGATGTATCTTTCATACATCTCCGGACGTACTGCCTTTGTCTTTTCCTCCGCCATACGGAGGCGCCATTCACGAATCTCTTTATGGTTGCCGTTCAGCAAAGGCTCCGGCACACACATGCCCCTGAATTCCGCAGGACGCGTATACTGAGGGTATTCCAGAAGATCGTTGGAAAAGGATTCCTCCTCGACGCTTTCCATGCTCCCGAGCACGCCCGGAATAAAGCGGCTGACGCAGTCCATGAAAACCATCGCCGGGATCTCTCCCCCGGTCAGGATATAGTCCCCGACGGAGATCTCCTCGTCGATCAGCGGCGAAACCCGCTCGTCAATCCCTTCGTAATGACCGCAAAGCAGGATCAGGCGGCTCTCCTGCGCATATTCCCGCGCAAGTTCCGTTGTCAGCGGTTTTCCGCGCGGGGTCATCAGAACGACCTTTCCGCACGGATCATCCTTTCTGACATCCTCGATACAGTCATAGATAGGCTGCGCCATCATGACCATGCCGGCTCCGCCGCCGTACGGATAGTCGTCCACTTTTCTGTGCTTGTTCGTCGTGTAATCCCGGATATCGTGCGTCCTGATATCGAGAATCCCGTTTTCGCACGCGCGACCAATGATACTCACGGACGCGAACGCGTTGAACATTTCAGGAAAAATAGTGAGAACGTCAATCTTCAAACAGTCCCACCTCCCTGAGAACTTCTGCATGGAACACGATCTGATTATGAGCAAAATCGACGGAAGAGATGAGTTTCGACAGCGCCGGTACGGAAAGCTTTCCGTTTTCAATGACGTAAACGTCGTTCGCTACCGTCGAATAGACATCCGTTATCTTTCCGTAACGCTTTCCATCGGTATCGTACACATCACATCCGAGCAGATCGCAGATAAAATAAGATCCCTCCGGGAGGCTGACCGCATGCACCCGGTCCACACAGAGAAAGCGGCCCTTCAGAGCAAGCGCGTCCTCCACCGAATCGCAGGATTCTAACCGGATAATGACGCTTGAGCTTTGCACCTTCACTTCCGAGATCTTTACTGCTTCATAGCGGTCCGGATACTCAATATATGCCTGATCCAATGATCGGAATCTGTTCAGATCATCGGTCTCAGGCATAATCTTCAATGCACCGTGAACGCCGTGCGGACGCACGATGCAGCCAATCCTCAAATACGGTTTCAAATGATTTCCACCACGTATTTTCGATTCTCTTTTAAAGAAGCAGCGCGGACTATCGTACGGATTGCCTTTGCAATTCTGCCCTGCCGTCCGATCACTTTGCCCATATCCTGTTCCGCAACATGCAGCTCGATGACAGTGCAGTCGCCGTCCTGTTTGGTGTTAACGCTGACCTCTTCCGGCAGACTGACCAGGCTTTTCGCCAGAAACAGAACCAGTTCGTCCATGGCGGCCTCTTACTGGATCGCGCCGCTCTTTTTCAAGAGAGCACGGACCGTTTCCGTAGGCTGAGCGCCTTTCCTGACCCACTCTGCGGCAGCTTCATTGTTCACCTTCAGTTCGACCGGCTCTGTTGTGGGGTTATAGTATCCCAGTTCTTCAACAAAGGCTCCGTCACGCGGTGCACGGGAATCCGCAACAACGATTCTGTAAAAAGGACTTTTCTTTGCGCCCATTCTGCGCAGTCTGATTTTAAGCATAATGTTCCTCCAAAAATATAATGATTTATCTTAAATGAAAACCAGTCGTTTTCAATTATAAGCCGAACGGCAGTCTTCCGAATCTGCCTTTTTTCAACTTCCCGCCGCTGAACTGCTTCATCATCTTTCTCATGTTGGCGTACTGGTTCATGAGACGGTTCACATCCTGAACCGTAAGGCCGCAGCCCTGCGCGATCCGTTTGCGTCTCGAGGCGTTCAGTATGTCGGGATTTGCCCGCTCCGCCTTGGTCATGGACTGAATGATCGCCTGTGTATGGGAAAGCGCTTTCTCATCGATCGAGACATTGGCAAGCTGGTTCCCTCCTGGGATCATCTTCAGAATGTCCTGCATGGATCCCATGTTTTTCATCTGCTCAAGTTGATCCAGAAAATCGTCCAGAGTAAAGGCGTCCTTTTTGATCTTCTGCGCCAGCTCGACGGACTTCTTCTGGTCAAAAGCCTGCTCCGCTTTCTCGATCAAAGACAGAACGTCGCCCATTCCGAGAATTCTTGACGCCATTCTGTCCGGATAAAAAGGCTCAAGATCCCCGATCTTTTCTCCGGTACTGACCAGCTTGATCGGCTTCCCCGTCACGGCTCTTACGGACAAAGCGGCGCCGCCTCTCGCGTCGCCGTCCAGCTTTGTCAGCACGATGCCGGACACGCCGATCCTGTTATTGAACGATTCCGCTACGTTGACGGCATCCTGTCCGGTCATGGCGTCCACAGCGAGAAGAACTTCCGCCGGATGAACAGCGTCCCGGATATCGGAAAGCTGCTGCATCATTTCCTCGTCGATATGGAGACGTCCGGCGGTGTCGATGATGACGACGTCAAGAAAATCCCTTCTTGCCCGCTCGATTGCCAGAGAAGCGGTCCCGACCGGATCTTCCATCCCGCGATCAAACACCGGGACTCCGACTTTATTGCCAAGGACTTTCAGCTGATCGATCGCGGCGGGACGGCACACGTCGCACGCGGCGAGCATGACTTTTTTATGATACTGTCTGTTCAGAAAATCAGCCAGCTTTGCGCAGAAGGTGGTTTTGCCTGCGCCCTGGAGTCCGCAAACAAGAATGACCGCAGGCGTAACGGAGCCGAAATTGATCCTGCTGTTGCTTTCCCCCATCAGCTTGGTCAGCTCGTCCCTGACGATCTTGATCACCTGCTGACCGGGAGTCAGACTTTCCAGAACGCTTTCGCCTACCGCGAGCCCCGTCGTACGCTTGATAAAATCCTTGACAACGAGGAAGTTGACGTCCGCTTCCAGAAGCGCGAGCTTGATCTCCCGCATCGCGTCACGGACTTCTTTCTCGGAGAGCTTGCCGCGGTTTGTCAGATTCCTGAAAATGTTCTGCAGTTTTCCTGTAATTGTCTCAAATGCCATAATGATTCGTTCTTATTCCAGTGCCTCGGTAATCCTTGCAACGGACCGGGTGATCTCCGCTTTCAGACTTCCGTCCGGCAACCGTTCCGCGCACTCCGCGATCCGGTCTGCTGCCGCCGAAACCGTCTTGTTCTTCTTTACAAGTCCAAGCACCGTTTCATAATGTCTCAGCGTTTTCTCGGCTTTATTCAGGCAGTCACGCACGCCCTGCCGTGAGATTCCCGTACGTTCGGATATCTCAAACAGTGAAAAATCTTCGTATACATACTGACAGGCTATTTCTCTCTGATGGTCTGTCAGAAGTCCCGCATATTGATCAAGCAGTTCGCTGAATTCAAATAGATCTTTCATAAAAAAACGGTGTAAAGCAAAATCGCTTTACACCATATCTTATACACGGAATTATCGTATGTCAAGCCTTTTTTTTAGAAAAGCGCCTTCGCGTAATCTTCCGCCTCAAAACGCTGGAAATCCTCGATTCCCTCTCCCAGGCCGACAAACCGGACCGGGACGTGCGCGTCGTTGCTCAGCGATACGGCGATCCCGCCTTTTGCGGTTCCATCCAGCTTGGTGATGATCAGCCCGGAAACATTGATGATCTCAGAAAACGCGATGACCTGGGAAACGGCATTCTGACCTGTCGTGGCGTCCAGTGTCAGAAGGATCTCGCACGGAACGTCGGGAAGCCCTCTCGCGATGATCCTCTGTATTTTTGCAAGTTCGTTCATAAGGTTTGCTTTATTGTGCAGCCTGCCGGCGGTATCCACGATCAGAAGATCCATCTTCCTGGCCTGATACGCGCTGATCGCGTCGTAAACGACTGCTCCCGGATCGGCGCCCTCCCCGTGTTTTACGATCGGCACATCCGCTCTCTCCGCCCAGATCTGCAGCTGTTCAGACGCCGCCGCCCTGAATGTGTCGGCCGCGGCGATGATGGGACGCCTTCCCTCGTTCTTGTAAAGATGGGCAAGTTTCCCGACGGAGGTCGTTTTCCCGACGCCGTTTACGCCGACGACCAGAATGACCGCAGGTCCCGAGTCGGGGCCGAATGCGGAATCCGACCGGAGCATTTCGGAGACCCGTTCTGCCAGCGCGCTCCTCGCGTCGTCTCTTGAGCGGATCTTTTCGGTTTTGACCAGATCCCTCAGTTCCTTCAGAAGATTCTGGGTCGTCTGAACACCGACGTCCGCCAGGATCATGGATTCCTCCAGTTCCTCGTAAAACTCTTCATTGATCGCGTTTTCCGATGAGAACAGAGAAGAAAACAGGTTGTTTCTTGTCTTTGTAAGCCCCTTTAGGAACGAAGCGAATTTTCCGCTCATGAAACTGCCTCCTCAAACTTTGCCGAAGCGATCTTGCTTACGCCGCGTTCCTCCATGGAAACGCCGTACAGGGTATCGCAAACCTCCATGCTGCCTTTTCTGTGCGTAATGATAATAAACTGTGTCACGGCAGCGTATTCCTTCAGGTACTCTCCGAACCTCGAAACGTTCGCCTCGTCGAGTGAGGATTCGATCTCATCAAGAACGCAGAACGCCGGAGATTTCAGTCTGAGAAGTGCGAACAGAAGTGCAATCGCCGTGAGTGCGCGCTCTCCGCCCGAGAGGAGCGACAGAAGCTGCAGTTTCTTTCCTGGCGGCTGGGCAATAATATCGATATCACAGCCAAGCACGTCATTTTTATCGGAAAGAACCATCTCCGCGCTCCCGCCTCCGAACAGTTCCGTGAACACGGAGCTGAAGTTCGACTGGATCTGGGAGAACTTCTCTCTGAATATCTTTTCCATCGTATCGGTAAGATCGTCGATGAGGACATTGAGATCCGTCTGCGCTTTTCTCAGATCGTCCCGCTGGGCCGACAGTTCCTTAAACCTGCCGTTTACGGTATTGTAATCCTCGATTGCGGAAATATTCACGTCACCGAATTCGCGGATCTGCGTCCTGATTTCCCCGATTCGCGATGCGGTCGCGCCCACGGGAATCGGATGTCTGAAAGGCTCGCAGTTGTCCAGCGTCAGCTCGTAATCGTTCCATATGCGGTCCTGCATGTTCGCCATTTCGATCTCGATGCGGCTCGTGGCGAGTTCGAATCTGTGCCTGTTCTCGCTGAGTTCCTGCGCTTCGGTGAGAAGAGCCTCGCGCTTTGCCCTGAATTCCGAGAGATTCTCCGAAACCGACATGCGTTCGTTCTCTTTCGTCTGCTGCTGGTCCTTCCTGGAGGATACGTCACGCTGTTCCGTTTCGATCCTGGATTCAAGGTCTGCCAGTTCTTTCCCGTAAGCGTCAAGCGACCCGAGAAGATCCTTCTTCTGGCGTTCCAGTTCCGAAACATGCCGGGCGGCAGCTGCGAGTTCACCGCGGATCCGGTTCTTTTCCGCCGCGAGCGCGTCCTGTTCTTTCTGAAGAGACATCCTGCGGACCTTCATATCCGATATTCTCGCAAGCGTTTCCTCATGATACTTTCTCATCGAGGAAAGCTCTTCCTGCGCGGCGGCTACGTCTTCTCTGGAAGAAACGTTTCCCTCGTCGATCTTTCTCTGAATTTCCAGCGCTTTCTGCTTTGCTGTCTCGATATCGGAGAGATTCTCTTCCAGCTGCGCTTTTTCCTCGTCGAATCTGCCGATCTGGATCCCGTTATCGTCGATGTCGCGGAGTATGATATCCAGTTTTTCCGTGATCTTCGTCAGTTCGATCTCACGGTCGTGATGAATATCTCTCCGTTCCTCGATCAGCAGGTCCGCTTCGTTCTTCTCCTGCAGGACTTTCTCGCATCGCTCCGCCTTTTTTTCGGCTTCTTTCTTAGCCGCGGAAATCCTGTTGTCCAGTTCTTCTATCTCACGTCTTCTTCCGAGAAGCGTCGTATCTTTTCTCCGGATGCTTCCGCCGCTCATCGCGCCGGAATGGCTGATAATATCTCCATACAGCGTAGCGATCTGCAACCCGCCTGTCCCCTTTTTCTTCAGGGCGATACCCGTGGCGATATCTTTCACAAGAATCGTCCTTCCGAGCAGATACCTGATCGCCGGAGACACGGACGGATCATATTCCACGAGGTCACTGGCAAGACCTATGCAGGAAGGATCGGAAAGAACGTCCCGCTCTTCCCTGTTCGGATCCTGCGGGTGAAGCATGGAAAGAGGAAGGAAAGTCGCCCTGCCGTATTCTTTTTCCCTCAGATAGTCGATCAGGAATCTCGCGTCTTCCGCGGAGGGCGTCACGATGTTCTGAAGGGCGGAACCCAGCGACATGTTAATAGCATTCTCGTATTTTTTCGGAACACGGATCAGCTCTGCAACGACGCCGACGATGGATGTCCTGACCGTTTGATTCCGCTTCGAATCCTCAAGCAGATTCTTCACGGAAGAGTAATAGCCCTCATGCGATCTCTCCATCTCACGCAGCAGATGGACCCTTGACTCCAGTTTCCCCGTTTCCTGCAAAAGACCGGCGTGTTCATTCATCAGCCGGTTGTACTCCGCCTGAAGCGCTGCCTGTTTGTCAAACGCTTCCTTTAACAGACCGCGGTTCTCGAGAATCGCTTCATGAATGCTGTTTTTTTCCGAATCCGCTTCCTGTTTTTCTTCTTCCAGATTCTGCCGTTTCAGAAGAAGTGATTCGCGTTCCGACCGGATCGAATCCAGTCTGTTGAAGATGGAATTCATCATCGTTTCAAATCTGGAAAGGCTGCTCTTCGAATCAGCCAGCTGATTCATGGCGTCGATGATCTCTTCCTTGATCCGGTTTACTTTTTCCTCGGCGTCAGCCAGATCCCTGTCCTGCTTCTCGATCTCCTCCTCGGCATTCCGTATTTCACGGTCCAGATCCTCGAACAGCTTCCTTTTTGCCTGGTCATCGTCTTCCGTCTGAAGCGATGCCTCCAGTTTGGACGCCTTTTCCTGAGAATTCGCGATCTCGGCTGTGATCCTGTCGATGTCGGTACGGACATGAAGAATCTTCTCCTTGACGAGATTGCTCTCACCGATATCCGACTCCAGCTTCGACAGCGCCGCCATCAGTTCATTCTGTTCGGCGGAAAGCGCTGCGTCGAGGCTCTGGCTGCGGTCCTCAAGCTGCGCGCAGTCTGCCTGAAGCTGCGCGTTCTGGACTTCGATCTCTCTTTCACGTGAAGCGATCTGCTCCAGTACGGATCCGTTGTTCTTCAGGCGTTCCTTCGACCTGTCCATCTGATACAAAAACTGATTGATCTCAAGATCTTTCAGCTCATCCCGAAGTTTGAGATACTGTTTCGCGATTTCGCTCTGCTGTTCAAGAGGTCCGATCCTGCTCTCAAGCTCGGATATAATATCCTCGAGCCTGACCAGATTCTTCTCCGTGTTCTCCAGCTTTCTTGCGGCTTCTTCCTTGCGGACCCTGAACCGCATAACGCCTGCCGCCTCTTCGAGCGCGACACGGCGCTCATTCGACTTGTTGGACAGAATCTCGTCCACCTTGCCCTGGCTGATGATCGAGTAGCCGTCCTTGCCGATTCCCGTGTCTCGGAAGAGTTCCTGAACATCCTTCAGTCTGCAGCTGTTATTATTGATGCAGTATTCGCTTTCTCCGCTTCGGTATAATCTCCGCGAAACGGCGACTTCCTGATACGGAACCGCAAGCGTTCCGTCGGAATTATCGAAAGAAAGGATCACTTCACAGTATCCCAGCGACTTCCGCTGTTGCGTGCCGCTGAATATGACATCCTCCATGCGGGTTCCGCGGAGAGCTTTGGCGCTCTGTTCTCCCAGAACCCAGCGGATCGCGTCGGCTATATTGCTCTTTCCCGATCCGTTCGGACCGATAACGGCGGTAATGCCCTCTCCAAAGCTGAGCTCTGTTTTTTTCGCGAAGGATTTGAATCCCGCAAGTTCGAGTTTCGTTAATCGCAATTTTACTCTCCTGTCTGCCTGCTCTGAAGCACACGCAGCGCGGTTTCTGCCGCTGCCCGTCCGGCCTCCTGCTTGCTCCTGCCCTGCCCTCTGCCTATTTCGGTTCCATCCAGAAGCAGAGCTTCTGTAAATATCTTGTCATGATCCGGCCCGGACTCTCCGGCAAGCTGGTACGTAATGGTTCCGAGATGACCTGCCTGAACAAACTCCTGCAGTTTTGTTTTGGAATCCTTATCCATGAGAGCCTGTTCGTCCCATTCGACCGAAGCAAGGATATTCTTCTTTATAAACGCGTCTGCGGCTTCATAACCGCCGTCCAGATAAATGGCGCCGATTACCGCCTCCATGGCGTCGGACAGCACGGAAGGTTTGCTCCTCCCCGCATTGATCTCTTCGCCATGACCGAGAATGATGTGATTCTGCAGCGAAAGGGATTTTGCGGCAGCGAATAATGATTTTTCGCAAACGATAGATGCCCGCATTCTGGACATCTGGCCCTCTTTCAGGCGTTTCGGATCGTCAAACAGCACACGGCTGACGCTCAGTTCCAGCACAGCATCCCCGAGAAACTCCAGGCGTTCATTGTAATCCTGATTCCTTCCGTCTCCCAGAACGTACGAGGAATGCGTCAGCGCAGTGATCAACAGCCCCGGATCATGAAAGGTATATCCTATGTCTGTCTCTATTCTTTTGATCTGTTTATCCGTCATCGCCTCAAAAAAAACACCCGCACCAAAAAAAGATGCGGGGTTGCGTGTCCTCTTGATAATCAGTTCTTCTCGAGAAAAGCTACGATATCCCCGATCGTTTTCACATTCGGAAGATCGCCGTCCGGAATCTCAACATCGAATTCCTGCTCAAGATCCATAATCAGCTCAACGATGTCAAGCGAATCGGCTTTAAGATCGTCCACCAGCGCGCTGTCCATCGTAATGGAAGCGGGATCCAGATCCAGCTGGTTTGCAACAATTTCTCTAACTTTATCGAAAACCATTGTAAAAACCCCTTATATATATTAGTCGTAAAACAACGATGTAATTTTATATGCGGTCACATCATTTGTCAATGATTGCATGCGGTCACTTACTCATTTTCCGGTTGCTGAGAGGCAAAATAGTCCGTGATTGTTCCGATCATGCCGCTGTTGATCAGCTTTTCCGCCTGAAGGATCGCGTTCATGAAAGCCTTGGCATTGGAGGAACCGTGCGCCTTGATTACGCCGCCGTTAACGCCGAGGAGTACCGCTCCTCCGACTTCGGAATAATCCATCTTGTGCTTGAGCGCTCTGAACGCGGGCTTTGCCAGAAGCGCGCCGATTTTCGAGCGGAGCGAAGAATACAGCTCGTCCTTCAGCATTTTGAAGAGCGCCATCGCAGTTCCTTCGATTCCCTTCAGAAGAACGTTCCCGTCAAATCCGTCCGCTACTATGACGTCGTAATCGCCCGAAAGAACATCCCTTGCCTCGCAGTTTCCGCAGAACCGGACGGATTCGGAAGCTTCCAGAAGCAGATAGGCCTGCTTCGTCAGCTCGTTCCCTTTTGCTTTTTCCGCACCGTTATTCAGCAGGGCTACCCTCGGATCGGCGATATCCAGATTCGCCTTCGCGTACTCGGCGCCCATGATTCCGAACTGGTTCAGATATTCGGGTTTGCAGTCGGTATTGGCACCGCTGTCCAGAAGCACGGCATATTTCCCCTGTACGGTCGGCAGGGCGGTAACGAGTGCAGGGCGCTTCACGCCTTTGATCCGTTTAATGATTAAAGTTGCCGCGGCGAGAAGCGCGCCGGTATTGCCTGCCGAAACCACACAGTCGGCATTTCCTGCCGCCACGGATTCGACCGCTTTTACAAGAGAGGAGTCCTTCTTCTTCCGAATCGCGGTCGTAGGCGCTTCTTCACAGTCGATCACTTCCGCCGTTTCAATATATCCGATACGGGAGGCTTCCGGTCCGGACAAAGCGGCAGAGGCGGCATTCAGCGCCTCTTTTGTGCCAAAAAGAAGAAACCGAACGGAGGGATCTGTCTTGCCCAAAGCAAGGCTCACGCCGGAGATAACAGCTTCCGGAGCGTGGTCTCCGCCCATTAAATCTACAGAAATCGTCATATGCATCCTTTCCAGCAGTCGTTTTATGAATGAAACAGGACCTTCCGTAAGAAGGTCCCTTTCAAACTTAGATCGTCACAATGCAATCAGACATCAATTACTTTACGGCCGTCATAGTAACCGCACTTTTTGCAAACAGCATGGGCTTCCTTGAGCTCATGGCACTGCGGGCACTCCACAAGGCTGACCTGAGCAAGTTTGGAATTGCTCGCTCTACGGGAATCTCTCTTAGCCTTCGAAGTTTTTCTTTTCGGTACTGCCATTTTTCACACCTCCAATAAATTCTACGAACTATACAATTCTTTCATATTATCGATCAGGATTACAGTTACATGTTTCCACATTCAGGTCACATCCACAAACAGGGCACAACCCTTTGCAGTCTTCTTTGCAAAGACTGATTATCGGAAGTGAAAGAAAAATACAGTTTAAAACAGATTCTTTCAAGTCGATCATATTGCCGGAAAAAATATAACACTCTTCGTCCTCATAATCGGACGCGAATTTCATGTTAACAAATCTCTCGCTATATGGAACCTGAAATGTTTCGTCAAACGGCTTGTCGCACCTGGCGCATCTCGATTTGAGTACCGTACGGACGGTTCCGTTGACACTCAGCACCTTCCCGTCGTATGAGTAGGAGCAGTGAATCGTTACCGGTTCGGCAAAAACGATCTCGCGTCCGTAGAACAGCTGCTGCTCAAAATCCTCTGACAGGTCCGCTTCAAACAAATCGCCATTGCGGCGTATCGCGTCATCAATCTGCAAAAACATGTCGAAACCCCACAAACA
>JAFPXU010000022.1 GCA_017394605.1 Clostridia bacterium
ATTTTCACAGCAAAAATTCCACAGAATTTCCACAAAAGTGCTGCATAACTGGCCGGAACAACCCTGTCTGATCATGTTTTGTATCCTATTCCGGATTGAATTGACAGGAAAGGATCGGATATGGGACTGTTCAATTTTCTGAATGGGAAAAAGAAAGAAAAAACACAACCGGAGCCGGAAGAAAAGGATCCCAATCGGCTTTCAGATCCCGGACAGCCTACCGCTGACACTGTGGATCTTGTCAGCGTTATCGCCATCGACGATCCTTTCCTGATAACCAGGGAAGGCGCCTTTGTCCTGATGTTCGAGATCCCGGAGATCGATATGGATATCTATGGGATGACGGAAAGGGAGATCTGTGAGCGATACCAGACAGCACTCGGGGCGCTCCCGCCGGGAACAAAATTCCAGATGACCGTTTTCGAGGATCCATTCGATCCCTCAGACGATATCTGTTATTTCACGGAACGTTCCGAGAGATTCGAGGCTGAAATCGCCTATGAGGATCCGATATCCGCTTTCTATAAACAGGGTCAGGCGCTTTCCGCCTCCTCTATTTCCATGGCGGCAAGGACTGCCGAGATCTATGACCGTGTCAAACCCATCCGCAGAAGGACGGTCCTTACGCTGTACTATCTGCCGGGAGCAGCCAACGTGGCGAGGAATATCGTCATGGGACAGTACGCGGAAGCGGATATCGAGGAGATCCGGAAGGGAAAGGATTCCGCGGTCGAGAACCTGGAGGAACGCATATCCGTTCTCCAGAGCGCGTTTTCCGGCGCCGGGCTGCCGCTTGTACAGCTGGATCCCGCGGACGCACTGAACGCGGTATGGCGCACCATGCATCCTTTTTCCTCGAATGACCCGGAGGTAACCGCGGCCGACATCGCGAAGAACCTGGTCCTCGGACAGGAGATCTTCAAAAAGGATCCGCCGAAAGCGGATGAATGGACGGCGGACCTGACTCCCGAACAGATATCCGGACTGCTGAGCCCCAATTATGTGATCGAACGTAAGGACATGCTGGAAATTGACGGCGTGCTTATGAAAGGCTATGTCGTCTATGATTTCCGCCCTAACCGTCCCACTTTCATGTACCGCCTCAACAGCCTTTCCGGCACATGGCTGGGAACGCTGTTTGTCGAGGTCATGGATCCTGCGGTCGCCGCGGACAAGCTTTCCCAGCGCGAAACACAGCTTTCGGCGCAGGAAATGGTAAAGGCAAAACAGGGGATGCTGGTCGACTTCGGTGTCCGCCAGGAGGTCAGCGCCGTCCAGGAAAGCCGCATGCAGCTGGAAACGGCCGGGCAGGCTCCCATCAACATTCGCTTCTTTGTCTTCCGCACGGCGCTGACGAAGAAGGAGCTGGACAAGCGCTGCCGGGAAATGGAGAGCCTGTTCAAGACCATCGGCGTTGCGGCGTTCCAGGCCGACTATACACAGAAACACCTGTGGCGTTCCTACATACCCCTCGGCGTGATGAACACTGAACAGAAGCGGCGGAACATGAACGCACCCTCGCTTTCCACATTCTTCTGGCCCCAGCGGAAACGTTACAACGAGGAGAACGGCCTCTACATGGGTTTCGACGAATCGACCAGCCTGCCGCTTTTTCTGGATCCGTTCGGAGCGTCCAACAGCAAAACCCCGACAGTTCTTTCCATTGGCCGTCCCGGCGCCGGGAAATCCGTCTGGCTGAAAACCATGATGACTTCCGCCATGATCTCCGGCGGCAGGGTCATGGCTGTGGATATCGAAGGCGAGATGGAGGAATACTGCAGATACTACGGAGGGCGTTATATTGAGGTCGGAACACCGCACGGAGAACTCATCAACGTCATGGACATCCAGCCGGATGTGGACGATCCGCTGATCGGCGGAACGGAGCAGCTGGTCGCATTCGCGGAAGCGGTGCGCGGCGCGGCCATCCATCCCGGGCCGGAATGGAATGTCCTCGCGGACGCCTACAAGCGTGCGCTCATCGACCGCGAATGGCTGAAGGAGAATTACGACGGTTCCTTTGAAGTCCTGAACAGGGACGGATGGCGGAGCGAAGACGCGCCGCTGCTCGGGGATATCGTGGATATCCTGCGGCGGGACCAGTCCAATCCCGACGCGCTTTCCATGAGCCAGATGCTGGCCCAGTACGTGGGGAACGGGGTCTATGCCTCCTATTTCAACCGTCCAACGACTTTCAACATCCGGAAGGAGCGCCTGGTTATCTTCGGCCTGAAGCATGTCAATACGCACTCATCAAGCAATCAGCTGCGGGTGTACCTCTGGCAGATTCTGGGCCTGATCTGGTCCGAAGTGCTCGGTCGTTACATGCAGGACACGGAAACAGCCAACCATGTGATGCTGGACGAGGTATGGGCACTCCTGAAAGCGCCTGGCGGCGTCGGCGCGATCGAAAACATGGCGCGGCGCTTCCGGAAGCGGAAGGCAGGGCTGTGGATGGCGACGCAGGAAGTCCGTGAATTTCTGGATTCAGGAGATGCGAAGAAGATCCTTTCCATTGTCGGGAACACCTTCCTGATGGATCAGCGGCCCATGGAAGCCTCCCTTCTGGAGACCCTGTATTCGCTTCCGGAAGGAACGAAGAATATCCTGACGCACCTGGGCACAGGACGCGGCCTGATGGTCCTTCCGGGAAAAATCCTTCGCGTCTCTGTCAGCATTCCCAAGGAATGGCATTCCTATGAGGTGAAATCGTGAACCGTCCCGTGATCCTCATCTTCATCATTGCGGCCATCGCGCTTCTGCCGATGTGCTGCGTTTTCACGGGCTTCCTCGGCGGAAGCAACTTCATGGCATGGCGCGTCATGGAATCCATCGACCCGAAACTGGGTGCGGACGCACAAAAGATCAAATCCGAAATGTCGGAATTCCTGGATATGCACTCAAAGGAGACATACGAAGAGGAAAACAAGGAGGGCTGCGTCCGCACCTGGGAGCAGCTTTTCCGTCTGGAATTCTGCGAATACGACCTGAGCGGCATTCCCATCGCGGATCTCGGTCCCGGAAACGGGGAAGGATACTGCCCCGCGGCAGGCTGCCCGGCCGCGAAAACCATCTATGACTGCAATTCTCTGGAAGACCAGTACGGAAGCGTCCCCTTTGAGCTGGACTGCCTGGACGGAGTCCTTATCGACAGCAACGGGAACGGGGAGCATGATCCGGATGACCGGGCAAAGATGACTACCTGCCATCCCTACTGGGATTCTGTCGGGAAATGCTGCTGCGCGTACAGCGGATCCCATGCGGGCTGGGACCAGGCGACAGGCGACGGCAGGATGGGCCAGGCGATCTTCACG
>JAFPXU010000131.1 GCA_017394605.1 Clostridia bacterium
CTCCTCTTTCAGGCTGATGTTGGACAGGTCGTCCTTGTCGAGCCATGTGCGGTACAGGGCAAGGTCCGCCTCATCGGTGTGAAGGCCGGCGCCCTCCATGCGCAGAAGCATCGTGTAGAGCGCCAGGAAGCGGTTGATGCCACGGGTTTTTTCATAAAGGTTGATATCGTTCCAGACCTTCTGCACGGCTTCCGCTTCCGGTGTAAGGTCCCATTCTTCGAGAAACGCCCGGCCGTGGCAGCGGTTGTGCTTGACGTTCATCGCGTCGATGACCGTGCCGTCCGAGTCGAAGCAGAGCAGCTTTTGGTGCTTTGGAACGAAGGAATCGAGTGCCTGCATATTGTCTCCTTTTCACCATAAACGGGCGGAAAAATCTTCCTTTATTGTACTGTTCCGACCGGACGTGGTCAAGCAAGCCGGAAACGTTCCGCTGACAACGGGACGCGGATGCGGTATGATAGGGAAAGGACCGGGCGGGATGCCCGGAAAGAGGAGAGTTGGGATCCTTATGGAAGTGTTTAATGACCGGGCAAGCCGCCCCGAAAAAACGCCGCGCTACGCGGTGCTGGACTTCGACGGAACGATCTCGCTGATCCGCGAGGGCTGGCAGCAGATCATGACGCCGTATTTTACGGACGAACTGTACAATACGCCCAGGGGCAGAGAGATGCCATACGAAGAGGTCGAGCTGATCTGCCGGGAGTTTATCACCCGGACGACCGGAATACAGACGATCTACCAGTGCATCCGCCTCGCGGAACTGATCACCGAGTACGGCGGCACGCCGCAGGATCCGCAGGCGTATAAGGATGAGTATTCAAGGCGCCTTCTGAAGAAGATCGACGACCGGCTGAAGGGCCTGGAGGACGGATCGATCGAACCGGAGACGCTGACGGTCCCGGGAAGCTACGCGCTCCTCGAAATGCTTCTGAGCCATGGGGTCACGCTGTATCTGGCTTCCGGAACGGATGAGGAACATGTGAAAAACGAGGCAAGGCTTTTGCGGGTGGACCGGTTCTTCGGACCGCATATCTACGGCGCGCAGCGCGAATACAGGACATTCTCGAAAAAGCTCGTGATCGAGCGCATCCTGACCCGGAACAATATCTCCGGCGCGGAGCTGATCGGTTTTGGGGACGGATACGTGGAAATCGAGAACGTGCGCGAGGCGGGCGGCTTCGCGATCGGCGCGGCAACGAACGAACATGATCGCATGGGCGTCGACGAATGGAAGCGCGAGCGGCTGATCAGCGCGGGCGCGAACATCATCGTCCCTGATTTCCGGAACATCGGCGCGCTCGAAGCGCAGTTGTTCTGAAACGAAAAAAGCGTAACAAACCGGCATACAGGAAAGCCAGGACGGCAGCGCCCTGGCTTTTGTGTACCGTATATGATGTGCTTCTTGATAGCGTTATTTTCCGGAGACCGTGATGCCGTCAAACGCCGCGTAGGGAAGCACGGACATGCCGTCTTCGACCAGTTCCGAGGAGACGTCCCGGAGACGGAACAGCATGTCGGCGAGATTCCCGCTGATCATGGTCTCGGAGAGGGCGGGACCGATCTTCCCGTTCTCGATCAGGAAGCTGTTTTTGGCCACGCCGGAGAAGTCGCCGTTGCTGGACGGCTGACCGCCGGAGAACCTGCCGACCAGGATCCCTTTCTCGATGGAGGAGACGATCTCGTCGAGTGTCTTGTCACCGGGCGCCATGACGAGGCTGAAGCTGTCGTTGCCGCCGCGGGGGAGATGGAGCTTATTTGAGGCGTAAAGCCCGATCGC
>JAFPXU010000023.1 GCA_017394605.1 Clostridia bacterium
ACCGTCTATAAAGTCGACCGACGCCCCTCCAAAAAGATTGATCAGAAGATTCACCATGCCGTCCGTATACGCCGTCTTCTTGAAGAGAATCATGAAGACAAGTCCCACGGCAAGCGTGTTCGTAACATAAGGAAGAAAGAATACGGTCTGATACAGTTCCTTTAGCTTTTTAATGGAATTGAGCCCGAGCGAAATCAGCAGGCCGAGTCCGGTCGAAATCGGGACCGTAATGATCACAAGAATAAAAGTATTCTTCACAGCCTGCAGAAAATACGGGTCGTGCAGAACGTAGGAATAGTTGTACAAGCCGGTTCCGAAAAACGTCTGTGAAGCGGAGTTGTACCCCTCTTCAAACGAATAAACTACGACGTCTACCAGCGGATAGATCATGAACGCGCCGAGAAACAGCAACGCCGGCAGCAGATAAAGCCACCCCTTCAGCTGATTGTTCTTCATGGTCTTGTCCCTCACACATTAAAGCGGATCCGTTCTTCCGTATCCCACTTATATAACAGCGTCTTATACGGTTTCACGGAGAACCGTACAGTGGGCAGGGACGTGTCGATCCTGCATTCGGTACTTACGATGGATCGGATGATCGCACCCGGGGCGGCTGGATGTGTGGAAATCACACTGGTATCGCGTCCCATAACCTCGACGCCTGTCAGCCCGCAGCAGAGAGGCCCGTTCTCGTCCGGAATGAATCCTTCCGGACGGATTCCGACATAAACTCTCTGATCAGGGATGCTCCCGACACTCAGAATACAGTCATCTCCGACGTACAGCTTTCCGTCGCTGACCCTGCCGTCAAAAACGTTGATTGCGGGCGTCCCGAGGAACTTCGCGACAAACATATTGACAGGATCGTCGTATACTTCCTGCGGCTTTCCGATCTGCTGGAGGATTCCTGCTTTCATGACGACGATCATATCGGAAATGCTCATCGCCTCTTCCTGATCGTGCGTGACAAAAAGCGTTGTGATCATGGTCTCCCTCTGGATCCGCCGGATCTCTTCCCTGGTCTGAAGACGGAGACGCGCGTCCAGATTGGAGAGAGGTTCATCCAGCAGCAAGACCCTCGGCCTTTTGACAAGCGCCCTCGCGATCGCCACGCGCTGTTGCTGGCCTCCGGACATTTCTCCCGGCTTACGGTCCATCAGCTGGTCGATCTGAACAAGCCTCGCCGCTTCCAGCGCCTTCTCACGCATGGCTTCCTTTGAAAGTTTCTGATCGCCTTTCAGGTTCTGAAGCGGGAACATGATGTTCTGCTCCACCGTCATATGCGGATACAGCGCATAATTCTGAAACACCATCCCGACTCCCCTGTTTTCCGGAGGCAGATCCGTCACATCGTCCTCTCCGAAGAAGATCCTTCCTTCAGTTGGTTTTTCGAGCCCGCAGATCAGGTTCAGCATGGTGCTTTTCCCGCAGCCGGATGGTCCAAGAAGTGCAACAAGCTGCCCGTCAGGGATCTCAAAATCGAAATCGTTGACGGCAATCACATCGGGACCGCCCTTGACGCGGCTCTTGAAGCGTTTTGTAAGATCTTTCAATACTACTTTCATTTCGTTCCGCCTTCCCGTTTTCCCGTTTTTCAGACGTTGAATATATATAAAAAGTTTGTTCTGATTATATCATAACCGATTTTCCATGAATCATAAATAAGCTCTCCTCACCGCGTTCCAAATGATACGGACGGCTCCGTACTTCTGTTTTGTCGGATATCTGTTCTCCGGATTCCACTCCGTGGTATCATGAAAGAAAAACGGAGTGAAACTCATGAGCCAAACCTTCCATCCTGTCCGTTACAACAGAGGCGATATCATCTTCCGGGAGGGCGAATACGGATCTTCCATGTACGATATCCGCTGGGGATCTGTCGGCGTCTACGCGGGATACGGAAGTCCGGACGAGAAACGCCTCACCGTTCTCCGGGCGGGAGAATATTTCGGCGAGCTCGGTCTTCTTGATACCATGCCCCGCTCCGCCACCATCGTTGTCGAGGAAGACGGAACGCAGCTTCTGGAAATCACGATCGACGGCTTCAGCGATTACTTCAACAACAAGCCGGAAAAGATTCTCAAAATCATGGAACACATGAGTATCCGGATGCGAGCGCTGACCGACGACTACCTCGACGCCTGCCGTACGATCAGCGAATATCTGGAAGAAGCCGGGCAGGACAGTCAGAAAAAGCAGAGCCTTCTGGAGAAAATGAAGCGGTTTGCGCTTCGCTACAGACAACTGGGGAAATAAATCATGCCGCAGATTCAGCCAAGATATCATGAAAAGGAAAAGTGGGTCGACCTCGCGGTCAGGCATTCGTGCGTATTTGAAACGCATGAGCTGACAAAGATTCAGGCAACCGAACCCGCAGATGAGTTCGAGCGCTGTCTCAGCTGGTATTCCTCCTGCGGCATCACAGAGTCTGTGCACGGGGCGTATATTGATGTCAATCCGTTCAGCGCAGACAGGGACTTTGCTCTGCTGTCGCAAAAGCGGGTGCACGAAAGCTGTTCGATGGCAGTGCGCGTGCACGCTTCCAACATCGTATTTCACTGCTCTTGCTTTCCTTTTCTCCGTGGGGACTACCTTGTCCGTTTTGCGGAACTGGCAGCCTCGTTCTACACGGACATCGCGAGGCAGTACAATCTTCATATCTTTCTCGAAAACAGTTTTGATCTGGATCCGGATCCGCTTTCGGCTATTATGAACCTCGCGGATAAACGTTACGTGAACTGCTGTCTTGACATCGGCCACGCCAATTATTCAAGGATTCCTCCGGAAAAATGGTTCGAAGCGCTGGGAAGCCGAATCGGGTATCTGCATCTGTCGGACAACCACGGTTCGTTCGACGAGCATCTTCCGCTCGGGGAAGGAAGCATTCCGTGGAAAACGATGGACAGGCTGTTCAGAGACCTGAACAAAAAAATCCCCGTCACGCTGGAGACGGGGAATCTGGAAAACACAGAGCGTTCTATGCGATTTCTCGAGGAACACGGTTACTTTATTTGATCCGGCGATCAGTTTTTCAGGCTCTGAAGAGGCGCCGGTATCCTTCCTCCGCGGCGGATAAATGCTGAGGAGGATTTTTTATGTACAGGCATGACGGGAGCCGACCCCAGAAGACCGCCCATCTCGATTCTGTCACCGACGCATTTCCCTTCGACCGGCATGATCCGGACGGCGGTCGTTTTGCTGTTGACCATCCCAATTGCCGCTTCGTCCGCGATAATGGCGGAGATGGTATCGGCATCCGTATCCCCCGGAACCGCGACCATATCGATCCCGACAGAGCAGACGCAGGTCATCGCCTCCAGTTTGTCCACCGTCAGAGTGCCGTCTTCCGCCGTAGCGATCATGCCCTCATCCTCCGATACGGGAATGAACGCGCCAGAGAGTCCTCCCACATGACCGGAAGCCATGACGCCGCCTTTCTTGACGGAATCATTCAGCAGCGCAAGCGCGGCTGTCGTTCCGTGCGTACCGCATGTTTCAAGTCCCATCTCCTCAAGAATCCTCGCGACGCTGTCACCGACCGCGGGGGTCGGCGCAAGCGACAGATCCACGATGCCCATTTCCGTCCCGAGTCGTTTCGAGGCTTCCGCAGCCACCATCTGTCCCATTCTCGTGATCTGGAACGCGGTCTTTTTCACCGTTTCCGCAACAACATTCAGGGGCGCCCCCTTGCAGCCCTGCAGGGCATGATGCACCACGCCCGGGCCGGAAACGCCCACATTGACGACCGTATCCGCTTCGCTGATCCCATGGAAAGCACCCGCCATAAACGGGTTGTCCTCCACGGCATTGCAGAATACAACCAGCTTCGCACACCCGATCGAATCCCTGTCCGCGGTCAGATGAGCCGTTTCCTTGATGATCCTTCCCATCATGGCGACGGCGTCCATATTGATTCCCGCCTTTGTGGATCCGACATTGACGCTGCTGCAGACGAGATCTGTTTCGGACAGCGCGCGGGGTATGGACCGGATTAGTTTCAGATCCCCGGGAGTAAAACCTTTCTGCACAAGGGCGGAAAAACCACCGATGAAATTCACGCCGCATGTTTTCGCCGCACGTTCCATCATTCTGGCGAACACCGAATAATCATCCGTATCACACCCGGCGGCGGCAATCGCAATCGGCGTCACAGAGATTCTTTTGTTTACGATCGGGATCCCGTATTCCCTTTCGATTGCTTCCCCGACGGTTACAAGATGTTCCGCTTTTTTCGATATCTTGTCGTACATCCTCTGTACGCATCTGGCGGTATCCTCACAGGCGCAGTCAAGCAGCGAGATCCCCATCGTGATGGTGCGGATGTCCAGATGCTGCTGATCAAACATGGCGATCGTATCGAAAATATTATTATGACTGAGCATCTTGAACTCCCTCACAGCTGATTCATGGCGTCAAACGTATCTTCACGCTGTATCCGGATGGACAGTCCTCTGGAGTTTCCGTATCCCGACAGCGTTTCGCTCAGTTCCATGAACGGAATCCCACATCCGTCCAGATCCACGATCATCATCATCGTAAAATACCCCTGCATAATCGTCTGGCTGATGTCCAGAATGTTGATCCCGAACTCCGCAAGGATCTGACAGACCCCCGCGATGATCCCGACACTGTCTTTTCCGACCACTGTTACAATCGCTTTCATTTTTCGTATGCCGGCCATGCCGGCTTCTCCCTTCTGCGATCCGTTTCCGAACGCACGTACGAAATCAGTATATCAAATATTCCGCGCTTCGCGCCCGCTTCTACGTCTGAATGCGGTGTGATATGATACTCTCAAATCTAAATCATTCCAGCCATAGAAGAGGACCAGTCGCATGATTATGTCTCACAGCAATCTGTCCATACGTCCGACCCGGAAGGAGGATATCCCGGAAGTCCTTGACCTTTATAATGCAGCAAGAATCCGAATGCGCGCCGCCGGAAATTATGGACAGTGGATCAACGGTTATCCCGGGGAGGCGGATATCCTGAACGATATCCGGAACGGAACCGGATTTGTAATCGAACGCGACGGGGCTGTATGCGGGGCATTTGCCTTTATCGTCGGCGAAGACCCGACATACGGCACGATCGAGCGCGGGAACTGGCCGAACGGCCTTCCTTACGGCACGATTCACCGGATAGCGGGAAATGAAAAAACGCACGGCATATTTCAGCGGTGCGTAGAATACTGTCTGACTGTGATTCCGGAACTTCGTGTGGATACGCATCCGGACAATGCGCTTATGCAGCATGTCGTGGAAAAATGTGGCTTTGCCCGCTGCGGAATTATCCATCTCCAGGATGGAAGCCCCCGTATCGCGTATCAGCTCAGCCGATCGCAGCGTTCTGAACCTCCAGAAGCGTAAGGATCCCTGTCTTTCCATAATCGAGGATCGTATCCAGTTCTGTCCGGCTGAAGCCGCGTCCTTCACCCGTTCCCTGCACTTCGATAAACTCTCCCTGCTCGTTCATGACAAGATTCATATCCACCTGTGCTCTGGAGTCCTCCTCATAACAGAGGTCCAGAAGAACGCGGTCGTCCACGATTCCCACCGATACCGCCGCGATCTGATGGAGGAAAGGATCCTCCTGAATACGTCCTTCCCGAAGCCATTTCATGATTCCGAGACGCACCGCGACATATGCCCCTGTAATGGAAGCGGTCCGCGTTCCACCGTCCGCCTGAAGAACGTCGCAATCCACATAAATGACGTTTTCCCCTAGACGCATCAGATCGACCGATTCCCTGAGGCTTCTGCCTATCAGCCGCTGGATCTCCGTCGCCCGTCCGTCGGTTCCTCTTTTCTTTCTGGAACCAGTGGAAGACGGAAGCATGCCGTATTCCGCTGTCAGCCATCCCTTTCCGGTGTTTTTAAGAAAGGGCATCGTGCCGCTTTCCAGAAGTGCCGTGCAGAGAACCTTTGTGTTCCCCCAGCTGATCAGGGCGGATCCGCCGGCCGTTTTCGTATAATCCGGCAGGATCGATATTTTCCTCAGTTCGCAGTCTTTTCTGTTGTCAGTCCGCACTGTGTTCGGGTCTCCTCTCAGTAATCTTCGTCCGTTTCCGGAAACGTTTCACATTCGATCGAGTACAGATCATCCAGCGGAATCCGTGTGCCGTCTGACAGAACGAGCTCCCTGCTGTTGGGTTCAACCTTGCGCACTCTGCCGCGCTTCACCCTGTACGCTCCGCCGGATTTCTTCCCGTCCGCCGCGAAATACCGGAAATCCGCCTCGGGCGTTTCCTCTCCCGTGTTCATCAGGAACCGAAGCCGTCTTTCCAGTTCCTGCCTTGCGTCCTCTTCCGGCTGCGCCTTTTCGACCGTTTCCCGCGCCGTCTCCCTTATCACATCCCCGTATCCGGACAAAGCGTCAAACGGGGCAAACTGCGCGGCACGTTTCAGTAAAGGCATTCTTGCATGTTTGACCGACTGATGATGCGGAAGTCCGATAATGTCATCATATGGTCCGTTTCCGTTTTTGATCGCACCGTCCATGCTCAATAGAAAGTCGCAACCGGTTCTTCCGGCTCGGAAGACGGTTTGATCGATTTAACGACCAGAACGGGGCCTTTCCTGCCGTACAGAGATGTGAACCGCTCAATCACCTTTGCTTCGACTTTATACCACCGCTTGGAACAGATTTGCTCCGGATGATCGTAGAGGCACGCAAGTCCGGCGAACTGGATATCCTCCGCACAGCACTGCATCAACTGTCTGCCGATCGCGAAGGTTTTTCTTGGCATGCCTTTTTCAGAAAGTGCAAGTGCGTTCAGGCTTACGGTCTTATCGATATATGTTTTAGTGTTCTCCATCAGATCCGCATAGAAAAGGGCGTAGTCCTTGTCCTCAATCTCGATAACAGGCGCGTTGACGTCAAACGGCAGCGGATCGACGATCTCATCGTATTCCGCTTTCCCGTTTTCATCCGAATAAACGATCTGTGCCTGCCTGTTTGCCCCGCGGACTATCTTATGAAGCTCCATCCTGTCCATGGATTTGGGCACCCGGTTGAAAACAATCATCTCTGCGGTATTCATCTTGTTGAAGACAAGCTGACGCATGTTGGCGTTATACTGCAGGAATGTCGTGCTGTCTGCGAACATGGTTTCGCCCGCAATTACCCATTCTCTCGGAAGGACCTGGAAAAAATCAGTCAGAAGCCACATGCCGTTATATTCCACAACGACCTGTTCGGCGTCATATTTGTTTGTCAGTCTGTCCAGAAGCGCCTCTGTCAGTTTTTTCTGATCCAGCACCGTTTCAATAAATACGTTGTCCGCAGATGCGAATCCGGACGGATCCAGTTCCTCCTCCCCTTCTTCACACTGCAGTACCAGAATACGCTGACCTTTGTTGAAGCTAGGATCCGCCAGGACGCTCTGGATGAACGTCGTTTTTCCGGAATCCAGGAATCCCGTGAACAGAAATACCGGGATGTCTGTCATACGCCGAACAACTCCTTCAATGCGTCTTCTTTCAATTCGGAACCGATCACGCAGATCCTTCCGGTCACAACAGCGGCTCCGCGGCGGATGTCAGTCTCCTCGGGAACGTAATCGAAATAGAGCCACTCCCCGTCAGTCGAATCAACCGCGCCTTTGCTGCGTAGGACGATTCCGTAAGCGTCCTTGTCATCCAGTTTTGCCAGAATAGCTTTCAGCTCCTCCTCAGAGTACTTTCTGGGCGTTTCCAGTCCCCAACTTACAAAGACCTCGTCCGCGTCATGCCCGTGATGATGGTGATGATGACCGTGTTCGTCATGATGGTGGTGATGGTGCTCATGCTCATCCTCATCTTCGTCATCATCGTGGTGATGGTGATGATGCTCGTGTTCGTCCCCGTCTTCGTCGTCATGATGGTGATGGTGATGATGTTCTTCGTGCTCCGCCTGTTCCGCGAGTTCTCTCAGCGCTTCGGCAAGCGTATCCTTCTTTTCCATAGCGGAGAGAATCGTCGCGCCTTCCAGTTGCGGCCATGGCGTCGTGATGATGGTCGCATTCGGATTGTGCTGTTTCAGAAGCTCCACGACATCTGCCAGCTTCTTTTCGGAAATATCGTCCGTTCGGCTCAAAACGATACAGCTCGCGGCTTCGATCTGGTTGTTGTAAAATTCTCCGAAGTTAGCGATATACGCCTTCGC
>JAFPXU010000132.1 GCA_017394605.1 Clostridia bacterium
GGCGAGACCCGTCTGTTGATCTTGTCCACTTTTTCGGGGAGAATATCCACCGCCGTCACATGATTGTTCTGTGCGAGAAGCACCGCCAGACTCATCCCGACATATCCGGTTCCCGCTACCGCAATATTCATCTTCCGCATCCTTTCCCTCTCAGGATTATCAAAAACTGTCCTTCATCCGTTCCGGAATCCGGTTTCCATCTCTCTCAAAAACCTTCTGACCGCGTCAACGACCGCGTCCAGATGGCGGTCATAGCAGTGCGTGTCTCCCTCTACCGGCACAAGTCTCGCGTTTGCGTAGCAATCCCGGATCTTTTCCGCGTATCGGAACGGAATCGTCCCGTCCTCCGTTCCGTGAACGATCAGAACCGGTTTTGTAAACGCAGACGCAGCCTCACGGACCGGCATCGTGCGCATCGCGCGCACATATTCAGAAGACAGCTCATACGTGTCGAGACGGATGGTTTCCGGAAGATGCTCCGGATCAAACGAAGCTTCGAACAGTCTCCCCTTCCGCACGCTTTCCACAAGCGAAACGGCGGGCGACAGCGGAATCAGCGCCTTGATCCGGTCTCTTTCGATGCCTCCGAGCAGGATGGCCGTCAGCCCTCCCTGCGAATGACCGGTCACATAGAGATCCGTAACGAAAGGGAGCTTTGAGGCGAATTCGATTACCCGCATGGCTTCCGAAAGCCAAATCAGTATCGTATGGTTCTTCAGTTCGCCCCCGCTTTTTCCGTGCCCGTACAGTTCCACCCTGAGCGAAGCGAATCCTTCGCGGTTCGCGGCATCCGCCACCGCCCTGATATGCCTCTCCTCCATGTCGCCGGTCAGCCCGTGAAACACAATGAGAAGCGGCATCCTGTCTTTCTGCTGTCCTGGGAAGTCCAGCTTCGCATGAATACGGATTCCGTCGATTTCCAGATAAAACTCGTCGTTCTCGTACATAAGCAGAACCTTCGCTTCCCTGCGGGCTTGTTCCGTCCCGTGCCCGTTCAGCACTGCTCCTGTGATTTTATCATAATGCGGAGCGGAATGACTAAACGATATCTGTAAACTTTTCTTTGCTTCCTTCCCGCGGATATCCGATCACCGTTTGAACGCAAAAAAAGGTCCGGCAATTCCGGACCTTGCATCCTGAACGCAGGAAAACGTTCCCGTCACTTGAGATGACAGGCCTCGCAGTCCTCTTCCGCCGGGAACTCGGCCGGATCGTACGGAATCCCGTTCCTGTCGTAATAATCCCGGACCGCTTTCTTGATCGCCTCCTCCGCGAGAACGGAGCAGTGCAGCTTATGCGCGGGAAGACCGTCCAGCGCTTCCGTCACGGCCTTGTTGGTTAAGGTCAGCACTTCGCTCAGCGGTTTTCCCTTGATCATCTCCGTCGCCATGGAGCTTGAGGCAATCGCGCTTCCGCACCCGAACGTCTCAAACTTGACATCGGTCACGATGTCCCCGTCGATCTTCAGATAGATCTTCATGATATCCCCGCAGACAGGATTCCCGACTTCTCCGACACCGTCCGCGTTCTCGATCACTCCGACATTCCTGGGATTGCGGAAATGATCCATTACTTTTTCACTGTATAAAGCCATAACTGTTTCCTTTCATTCACTGAATACGTGCCGACGTTTGCCGTTTACAAGATCCCTCCAAAACGGAGACATGTTCCTGAGATAGGTCACAACATCCGTCACGGCGGCGATCATATAATCGATCTCTTCCTCTGTCACATCTTCGCCGATACTCAGGCGCAGCGATCCGTGAGCGACCTCGTGCGGTCTTCCGATCGCAAGCAGAACGTGGCTCGGATCGAGCGAGCCGGACGTGCATGCGGAACCCGATGACGCGCAGATCCCCTTGTCATCCAGAAGCAGGAGCAGAGATTCTCCCTCGATCCCCTCAAAGCAGAAATTCACGTTTCCTGGAAGCCTGCGCGTCCTGTCCCCATTGAGTTCCCCGTAGGGAATGCGGTCCAGCCCGGCGATCAGACGGTCGCGCATGGCGGTCATCCTTTCAGCGTTCTTCTCCATATTGGAGCAGGAGATCTCGAGCGCCTTCGCCATGCCGACGATGGACGCGATGTTTTCCGTTCCGGCTCGCTTCCCGCGTTCCTGCGCTCCTCCGCTGATCAGCGTCTCAAGCGGAACGCCCCGCCTGACAAAAAGGACGCCGATCCCTTTCGGTCCGTGGAACTTATGGGCGGAAAGGGACAGCATGTCGATGTTCTGCGCCTTTACGTCAATCGGAAGATGTCCCGCCGCCTGAACCGCGTCCGTATGGAA
>JAFPXU010000133.1 GCA_017394605.1 Clostridia bacterium
CGGAAAAACGCCCCTTGAGGGGCGTAAAGTAAGATGAGACACTGTAGCTTGAGCCTGCGAAAGCAGCGCCTTGAGACGCGAGTCGGCAACGCGGGCTTATAGCCATAGATCAAACCACCCTTTTGAAGGGTGGTGATGACTTACTTCAAATAGAAAGGTGTGTTACAGCACGTGTTCGGAGATCATCCTTCCGATCTTGCCGATATCCGTGCTTCCCTTGAATTCAAACTTTGCCGTCGCTCCGTTGCTGAACATGACGAACAGCTCGGAATCCGGGATCAGCTCCAGAAAGCCCGGCGTCTGGATCGAAAAATACTGGATTTTCGAATAGGGCATAGAGGCAAAGGACTTCCGTTTGCCGGTGATCCCCTGCACGTCGATTGAGATGATGCGTTTGTTTGTGAAAACGAGCTGATCGCGGACGGTCTGGAAAGCGAACATGCATGCTTCACCGTCGACGAGAAGTCCGTTCACTTCTTCACGGACGTTTTCCACGGGGATGGGTTTCAGATTAAAGACGGATTCTCTGTTGAAATTGATAGCCATGTATGATCTCCTTGATCGTTTCCTGTACGGTTATTTGTAAAGCGCCCAGGAATGCTTCCACTGCGCTGCCACTTCGTCAAAGGGGAATGTTCTGTAAGAGTAACTCCTGTGCGAGTAGGTCGGATCGTTCACGTAAAGCCGTCCGTCCTCCGTGATGCCTGTCAGCACGATAAAATGCCCGCCGTTTGTAAAGACGCCCTTGGAACAGGACATGATAACGGGAACGCCGGAACGGAGCAGGGAAGGGATCCCGTCGAGCGGTACGACCTCGCATCGGAGTCCGTACATTTCGGATACGGCGGGGAAGATCGTCCAGTACTGTCCGACGCCTTCGCAGTAGAAATGGTTTGCGTCGCCGAAACGCTTTCTGATCTTATGGACGATCTGTCCGGGACTGATCCATCCGTTTCTTCTTGTCCCGCTTCTGAGATAGGATATCACCATCGCAAGACAAGCCACGGAACAGCCTCCCTGCGCGATGTTGTTTCCACCGAACGGAATCAGCGAATAAAGATGCGGACCGTTCTGGGGCAGATAGACAACGGGAATCGGGGAGTTGTTCCGCGGTACCGAGACAAAAAGCATATGGAAATGTTCTTATTTGTTCTCGAGATACTCGTTGATCTGGGCAACAAGCTCGTCACAGTCGATGCCATGGACCTGGCATGCCTGTTCGAGAGACTCGCCGTGCGCCATCATGCAGCCGAGGCAGTGCATGCCGGATTCCATCAGGATGTCCGCGATGTTTTCATCGACATTGATAATCTTCATGATTGTCATATCTTTCGTAATAGCCATTTGAGTTTATACCTCCTGAATCATTCATTAAGACAGTATATGTGATTCGGATGTGGATTGCAAGTTCTGAGAATTCATAGAGTACATGGCGCATTATAACGGTATGAAATGAAGCCTGTCGGGAGAATCATGCCTTGCGTGAGGCAAAATGGTATGACATACTGTAAATGAAACGATTATGAAACCCTTTTCAGTTTTGAAGGAGAGCATATGAATATTCATGAGGTTGCTCAGGCGGCAGGCGTTTCAGTCGCGACAGTATCACGCGTTGTCAATCATCCGGAACTCGTCGCGGAAAAAACACGCGCGCGCGTTCTCGCGGTACTGGAACAGAAGCGTTACGCTCCGAACGCTGAACTGCGCACGCGTTCCGCAAAAAGGAAACAGGCGATCGCGCTTGTGATCCCTTCCCTTATGGAGTACCGCCTTACGCTCGACGGAGTCAGGCAGATCGGAAACGCAAAGAACTACGGCGTGCAGCTCTGTGTCACAGATAATGACGAACCGGAGCTGATCCGCAACGTCCGCGCGCTGGCTGCGCAGCAGATCGACGGCGTCATACTTGCGGGTCAGATCGGATCCGAGAGCGCGTACCGGACACTTCGCGAGGCCGGTATTCCCGTCGTCTGCATCAACAGCCTGAAACGAGGCGGAAACGAGGATATCTGCTATATCAATTATGGCGAGAGCGCGGGAAAGCTGGCGCAGTACGCGGTTGAGAGCGGGAACCGTTCCGCTGTTCTGATTCTTTCGGACCGGTATTCCGGCTGCAGGGAGAAGTTTGAAAAAGGATTCCGCGAAACATGGTATGCTGCCGGTTTGCCGGAAGCTTCCCTGCGTACCGTGAACGCGGAGGAGAGTTTCAAGGGCGGCGCGCATGCTATGGAAGCGGTGCTTACCGCGAACGTGCTTCCTGACCTGATCGTTGCGCAATACGATGAGATGGCTATCGGCGCCATGAAAGCGGCGCAGGAACAGAAGATCAGTATCCCCAAGCAGCTGCGCTTCATGGGCTTTTTCGACACCCCGGTGTCTTCCGCTGTGACGCCGGAACTGACAAGCATCGAGCAGCCGACATACCGTCTTGGTGTTGCTTCCGCGCGGCGTCTGTTCGATATCATGGAAGACCAGGATTATTTTGACGTGGAATCACAGGAGATCGTTCTGAAGGGCAGACTGAAGATCCGGCGCTCCTGCGGAAACAAGAAGACGATTTATGAACTGTACGATTAAGGAGGGATGCTGCATGAATACACGGTGCGAATGGATGGGCCTCAGCTTGAAGAATCCGCTGATCGCGGCGGCAGGTCCCTGGTCGGACGGGCATGAATCCATACAGAAGGCAATCGACCACGGCGCCGCCGCCGTCGTAACGGAAACCATCACGCAGGAGGAAAGCGGCCGCATTTATCCCCGCATCTATGTCCGTGATAACGCGGTTCTCAATACGACGCTTTACAGCACCAGACCGCTGGAAGCATGGGAGGAGGAACTGCAGGCAATCGACAAGAAAGGCAGTTACGTTATCTGCAATATCCGGGGAACGACTCCGTCGGAAGCCGCGTATATCGCGAGACGGATGGAACGGTGGGGAGCGGACGGACTGGAACTCTGCCCTTATACGCCGATCGGTGCAAAGATCGAGGGGATAGGGGCGAATCCCGAGGATATCCATGAAATGATACATGCCGTAACGCGCGCTGTTGAACTGCCGGTTACCGTGAGGCTGCCGATCCATATGGCGAATACACCCGCGTTTGTCAAGGCGGTCGAGCGTGCCGGCGCGAAATCGATCAGCACGATCGAGAGTCTGAAAGCGCTGTGGGGCGTGGATGTGGAAAAACGCAGATCCTATGTTCCGACATTCGGCGGATATACCGGGGGAGCGGTCTATCCGATCACGCTGGCGACAGTCGCGACGCTCAAACAGAGCACCGACTGCGATATCGCGGCAATGGGCGGAATCCGTTCGGCGGAGAACGTACTGGAATGCATCATGCTCGGCGCAAGTGCCGTGCAGATCGGTTCGTCCATCCTGATGAACGGTTACGATGTGTTCGGAAGAATCAATGCGGAACTTGAGAAATGGACGGAATCGCACGGTGTTTCGGGCTTTGACGAGATCTGCGGCGCTGCGCTGACATCGCTCGCGTCATACGAGGAGATCGATTCGAAACCGAAGCACGCGGTCATGCGGAATCAGCCTGTTTCGGGCGAGGACGCCATCCGTGCGCGCGGATGCTGCCTTGCGGGGGCGATCCGGGATGATCTTTCAATCGATGAAAAGAAATGTAACGGATGCGGATTGTGCGCCAGCATTCTTCCCGGAGCGTATGAAATGAGATAACAGAGCCAAAACGCGATAGTTTGGGGGGATATTCGCCGAATATCCTCCTTTTTTATTCCACACAATAAAAAAACATGAAAATAATTTACAGAAAAATGAAAATTTATGAAAATAGTTATTGAAAATATCGTTACATTTTGATAAGATCGAACTGTAAACAGATCGGCGTCTGCCGAGACTATATTATAAAACAGAAAGGGTAGCAGAAAATGAAAAAGATTCAAAGGGGCTACGGATTAAACGAGTGCCCGTCCGCGAGAGAAACCGCTCCGCTCAGCTTACAGCACATTCTCATTCTCATTTTTAACGTTCTCCCTGTACCGCTTCTGATTGCAGGCGGTTTCAGCCTGAATGCGGCTGAAACGACGATCCTGGTCGCCGGCTGTCTGCTTGTTACAGGCGTCGCAACGATCCTGCAGTGCATCGGCGTCGGCCCGTTCGGCGCGCGCCTCCCGATCTGTCTTGAGAACAGTTTCGTGTTTGTCGCTCCGGCCATCGCGCTTGCAGGCGCGGGATACGGACTGGATACCTTTACGGGCGCGTGCCTGATCGGCAGCGCGGTCACGATGGTGATCTGGGGCGTATTCCATAAGCAGCTCAGCAAACTGTTCAAGCCGTACATCACCGGTGCGGTCGTCATGGCTCTCGGACTGAGCCTCTGCAGCGTCGGCATCGGCTACTGCGCGGGCGGTGTCGGTTCTCCGGACTACGGCGATCCGATCAATCTCCTTCTCGCAGCTGGAACGATCCTGATCATGCTCCTTCTCAACCACTACGGCAAAAAGAGCTTCCTTTCCAAAGCTTCCCCGCTGATCGCGATCGTCGTGATGTCCGCGTTTGCAGCTGCCTTTGGAAAACTGGATCTCTCTTCCGTCGGACAGGAGAGCTGGTTCCGTGTTCCGCAGCCGCTTCACTTCGGCATCAAGTTCGATCTGCAGCCGATCATTTCCATCACCGTTCTGTCCCTGATTGCGCTTGTCGAGCTCATGGGCGACCAGGCTTCCGCGTCGATGCTTTCCAGCAACCGTCTGCCGAACGATAAGGAGTCCCGCGGCGGTATTCTTGCGCAGGGCATCACAAGCATCTTCTCTTCGCTGTTCAATATGTGCCCGACGATCTCCGGAAGCGCCAATATCGGCATGTGCGGGATTAGCGGTGTTTGCAGCCGCTTCGTTGTGGCGTTCGCCGGTGTTGTCGTACTGCTCTGCAGCCTGTTCTCGAAACTCTGCGCCGTGTTCGCTTCGATCCCGACGCCGGTTCTCGGCGGTGTCGCGCTTTCCGCTTTCGGAACGATCCTTGTTTCCGGCATGAACGTGATCCATCACAGCAAGATGACAAACCGCACGAGAACGATCGTCGGCGTGTCCCTAGCTGTCGGCGTTGGATTCTCCATGGTCTCCGACGCGCTCGCTTCCTTCCCGTACTGGGCGTCCACGCTGTTCAGCGGCGTTCCCGGAACCGCTCTGACCGCCATTATTCTGAGCCTTGTTCTCCGTGAGAAGAAGGAAGAGGCGGAAGAAGAGAAAGCGGACGAATAAGGAAAAAGAAGGTATCGCGTATGAAAACGACACTGTACCGCAACGCGGACTGGATCATCACCATGGACGAGAAGCGTACGCGCCACCGTCATGCGGATCTGCTGGTCTGCGGCAAAGAGATTCGTGATATCGGAAAGAACCTGGAAGAAACCTACGCAAACAAACTGACGATCGACGAAGTGATCGACGCGTCCGGACGCATCCTGATCCCCGGATTTGTCAATACGCACCACCATACCTGGCAGTCCCTGATCCGCAATATCAAGGCAACGCAGGGGATGGCGCTGGAACCCTGGCTGAAAGTCATGTACGAGGTATACAAGGATCTCAGCACGGAAGTTGCAAGAGCCGGTGTCTACGCAAGCCTGGGCGACTGTCTGAAGACAGGCTGCACGACGTCCAACGACCTCTGGTATCCGCACCCGGTCTACGTACCGTACCTGATGGACGCGGAGATCGAGGCGGCTGCTGAACTCGGGATCCGTTTCCATCCCGTACGTTCCTACCATTCCGTAACGAGCGATATCGTCGTCCCGGAAGTGGTGGATACGACGGAACGTGTGATGGCGGATACGGAAAGGCTTGTGAAAAAGTATCATGATCCTTCCGAGTTCTCCATGTGCCGCATGGGGATCGGACCGAGCATCGCGCAGTACGATACCGAGGAGATCATCCGCGCGACGATCGACCTCGCGGAACGGCTGGACATCATGGTGCACGGTCATCTGGCGGAGAGCAAGTTCGAAACGCAGTACACGATCGAAACGTTCGGCTGCCGTCCCGCGGAATGGTTCCGCAGACACGACCTGCTCGGAGACCGGTTCTATTACGCGCACTGCATCCATCTGGATGACAATGATATCAAGCTGATCGCCGACACGAACACCGGTGTCGCGAGCTGCCCGATCTCCAACATGTATCTGAGCTCCGGTTCCTGCCGCATCGCGGACCTGCTCCGCGCGGGCGTGAAGCGCATCGGGCTCGGCGTGGACGGCGCGGCGAGCAGCAACTCCTCAAACATGATGGAAGAGATCCGCGTATCGTACCTTCTGAACAGGCTGAGCTGGGGCGACCGTTCCTGCGGCGCGGAAGATATCTTGTATCTGGCTACCGCCGGCGGCGCGAAGAACCTCGGCCGCGACGATATCGGACAGCTTGTTCCCGGAAAAGCGGCGGATATCACCATGATCAACTGGGATCAGCTTCAGTACGCCGGAGGATGCAATGATCCGGTCGATTGCATCGTGATCAGCGGTGACGCGCGCATGATCGAAAAGGTCATGGTAAACGGCGAAATCGTGGTCAATGACGGCAAGCTTACAAAGATCGACGAGCAGAAGGCAATGGAATATGTGAATTCCGTAGGCCGCGAGCTCCTGACCAAAGCTTCCGCGAGGATTCCCGGGCTGAAGGCTGATCTCTGCTGAGCGGAATACCGCTGAATGATAAATTCCATATGAATAACACCGGATGCTGACGAATATAGAGACTGTCTACCTCCCAATCTGTCAGTTCTGTGAGTGAGAAACAGCGAGCCACTTGCATGATTTTGCAAGTGGCTTTCTGTATTCTTTGTATTCAGTTGATCCGAATCGGATTAGTTCTTTCTTGTCAGGATAACGTATGAAACGGGGGATACGGTGAACGGAACTGTGCCACCGATCTCAATCTGTTCGTTATGAACGGTTGTATATGATCCGCTGACAGAGAGACGGTCGGCTCCGTCGGGACCTTCAGGAAAGCTGTCTTCCGACAGAGAGACTGTCTGGGAGGCAGAGCTCCGGTTGACGCATGCAATCACGGTCTCATGCTCGTCATACCGGATCACGCAGAACACGTCCGCGCTGACGGCGCCCATCCGGCATTTTCCGGACTGCATCGCGCTGCTCTCGGAACGCTTATGAAAAATGGTACGCAGATCGTTCAGCAGCGGAAGATCTTCCCGACCCCAGGGATAAGTCTCGCGGTTGAACGGATCTGCCATGCCGGTCAGTCCTGCCTCGTCGCCGTAATAGATACAGGGCACGCCGGGAACGGCTGCTTGCAGCGCGGCGGCAAGCCGCATGCATTTGAATCCGTACGCAAGCTTTTCTTTTGACGGTTTATAAACTGCCTGCTGCTCTCTTGTGAGCTCGTTTCGGTCCGGCGCGCCGGCGTAAACGGTTGCCGCGCGTGGGATATCGTGTGAACTGATCAGATTGAGCGCGGCGGCATAGAAGGGCGCGGGATACTGCTCCCGCTGCGTCTGAAGCGCGTGCGAAAGCGTATAAGCGTCCGTTTTCCCGGAAAGGAAATCCGCGAGCGCGTTGGTGAATCCGTAATTCATGATGGAGTCGAGTTCGTCACCGTTGACGTAGCCGCGCCGTCCCTCCGGACCGGTCTTTGTCGTCGGATCCTCCCAGACCTCGCCGAGGATCACCCCGTCGGGATCGTTTTCCTTGATGGATTTCCGGAGGATGCGGATAAATTCGTCGGGAAGCTCGTCCGCGACGTCCAGACGCCAGCTGGTCGCGCCGGCGTTTGCCCATTTTCGAATGACGCCGTTGCTTCCTGCGATGAAATCGATATACGAGGGGGTCATTTCCCAGACGTTCGGCAGCGTCTCAAAATTCCACCAGCATTCGTAGGACCCGTCCTTGCGGAACAGGTACCACTCGCGGTAGGGAGAGGAGGGATCGCGGTACGCGCCGGTCTTTTTCCCGTAGTGTCCTTCCCTGTTGAAGTAGATGCTGTCGCTTCCGGTATGCGAGAACACGCCGTCCAGCATGATCCGGATCCCGCGTTTTCGCGCCTCTTCGCAGAGCCTTCTGAAATCGTCCTCGGATCCGAGGAGCGGATCGATGGACATATAATCCGCGGTATTGTAGCGGTGGTTGCTCGAGGACGCGAAGATGGGGTTCAGATAGATGCAGGTCACACCGAACGAGGCGAGATAGTCAAGTTTTGAAATGATGCCGTTCAGATCGCCGCCGAAGAAATCGTCCGGGGTATAGTTCTTCTCTCCGCGGGCGGGTTTGTAGAACGCTGGCTCCGACCAGCGTTCGTGCGCCTTCGGATGACGTCCCAGCCGAGACTCATAATCGATTCTGTCGTGAAAATCCTCCCAGCTGGAGCGGCAGAAGCGGTCCGGGAAAATCTGGTAGCAGATGCTTTTCCTGAACCATTCCGGTGTCGTATACGCGGGATCGTAGATTACGATCCGGAAATACCCGGGATCCGCGTCGAAGTACCGGCCTTCGCCGCTGCTGCCACCGTAATACTCCTCGTGCCCGTCCGGATAGGTCAGCAGGAAGGAGTACTCGACGAGCTGCGGCCTGTCGGGAGCCGTCCATTCGCAGTACGCGGAATCCTGCTCCTTTGTCATCGGCACGAGCGTTTCGGTTCCGGACGCGCGGAAGCGGACGGCTATGTCCGCGCTGCGCTCTACATCGCCGATTTTCGCGGAGAGACGGACGGCCGTTCCGCACGGAACGGCGCCCTGGGGCGTTCTGTACTGCAATAGTCTGGAATGATGGAAAAACCGTTTCATAAATGCCGTTCAATAGCTCAGAAGAAGAGATGGAGGACCAGCTGGTCCAGGATGACGAAAACGCCGAGGACCGCGGTGTAGACCGCGAACCAGGTCAGTTTTTTCTTTTTGATGACCCTAAGCATCAGACGGATCGCGAACAGTCCGGTCAGGAAGGCCACGATCATGCCGATGATCAGCGGAAGCCAGGGAATGTTGGAAAGACCCTGCTCGATAGCGTCCGGGATCTCCAGCACGGCCCCGCCCAGGATCGCAATGATCGAGAGCAGGAAGGAAAAGTCCGCGGCGGCTTTCCGGTTCAGACCGGAAAACAGCGCGCCGGCTATGGTGGATCCGGAACGGGAAACGCCGGAAAGCGTGCCCAGTCCCTGCATGGCGCCGATGATCAGCGCGTCCTTCGGACGCATCTGGGAAAGGCTGCGGCGCTTGCCGCGCGCGCGGACCCGGTCGGCGGCGATCAGAAGGGCGGACGTGATCAGAAAGCAGATGCCGAGATAAGTGCCCGCTTCCGCTTTCTCATAAAAGGAGGAGAACGGGGGAACCTTCTTGAACAGAACCGCGATCAGAACGGTCGGAACGGTGGCGAGCAGAAGATAGCCGGTCAGTTTCTGGAACGGATGCTTCAGAAGCTCGAGGATCGTTTTGCGGTACACGATCAGAACGGCGAGAAGCGTTCCGAGGTGGAGCATGACGGTGAAGAAGGTCTGGCCTTCCGTAATGCCGAAAATGGTCTGCAAAAGGAGAAGGTGACCGCTGCTGCTGACCGGAAGGAACTCGCAGAGTCCCTGCACAAGTCCGAGGATGACGGCCTGTATGATGGTCATGGATTAACCTCCGGTAGTTTTACTCAACTTATCTATAGTATCACAGAAGCGGGACCGCTGCACGGGAATTCAGCATGACGACATATTTTTCGGATACCGGCTTTCCCGTGATGCGCTGGAGCGCGACCGAATAGAGCTCGAGCTGGCGGCGGTGGACTTCCGCGTGCGACTGCGGCGTCTCGTCGGGAAGGAGCGCGTCGGTCTTATAGTCCACGAGTACCCATTTGCCGTCTTCGAGGAAGCAGAAGTCGATCACGCCCTGCATCAGCACGGTTTCGCTGAGAGGCGTGTCGAACACCTCGGAAGCGGGAACGCTGACGGTGAAAGTCCACTCGCGGTGCGTTTCTTCCGACGCGGAGGCGCGTTTCCACAGATCGGACGACACGTACCATTCGACGGAATCCATCCTGATCATGTCGGATTCCTCCTGCGTCAGCCTGCCGGAGGAAAGAAGCGCTTCGATCTCCGCGCGGAGCGATTCCGCGTCCGTAACGCGGAGAGGCAGACGCTCGAGAAGCCGGTGCGTCGCAGTTCCGCGCATGGCGGCTGTCGGTTCGTTCCCGGTGAGGAAGGCGGGGGGATCGAAGGAGAGACGTTCCATGAACAGCGGACTTCCGGGTTCGCCGGACAGTCTCGCTGCCTGGCTGACGGCCTGTTTTCCGGGAAGCGCGGTCGCTTCCGGATGGGGATAACGGTAGCTGAGGGATTCGGCGAGCTTTTTCTCGTAGTCCGGATCCGGTTCCTGCACGAAGCCCGGCGTTCCGCCCTGCGCGGACGGAAGCAGTTTTTCACAGGGCACGATGGTGAGCGGCAGATCCGGACCGTCGGGTGCGGCCGCGCTCAGAAGCCAGAAGAGCGGGGAAGGCGCTTTTTTCGCTTCGGTCGGGGAGAGCGGAACGCCTGCGCGCTCCATGGTCTTTTCCCTGTCCTTGACGCTGGCGACCAGGATCAGGTTCTGCCTGGCGCGCGTCATGGCGACGTAAAGTACGCGCATTTCCTCGGCGATGGATTCGCTGAGCACCTTTTCCGCGTCCGCCCGGCGAACGATCGTTTCCAGGCGCGCGTGCTTCGATTCATACCTGAGACCGATCCCGAGATCCGAATGGAACATGATCGGCTTTGCCAGATCCTTGCGGTTGAACTGTGACGCGGTCTGCGCGACAAAAACGACGGGAAACTCGAGGCCTTTGGATTGGTGGATCGTCAGGATCCGGACGACGTCGCCCGCGGAATTCTGCGGTACGGCGATATCCGCGTTCTTCGAGGCTGCTTCCATGGCGCGCACGAACCGCCAGACGCCAGAAAGTCCGCTCGACTCGAACGTATGCGCTTTTTCGATCAGCGCGTCGATATTGCGGAGACGCTGCTGACCGGCGGGAAGCGCGCCGGTCTGTTCGTAGTAGCCGGTCTCGTCCACGATCTTCAGAAGGAGGCCGGTCGGTCCGGTTGTGAGACTCATATCGTGGAGCTCGTCGATGAAAGCGGCAGCTTTTTTCACTTTTCCGATCAGCGCTTTATATTCGCCTTCTGGTTCTCTGTCCGAAAGCGCGAAGAAGGATTCATAGAACTGGCCTTTTCCGCGTTCGAGGACCCGTACACGCGCCAGTTCCTCCGTTGTGAAACCGAACAGGGGGGAACGCAGAACGGAGAGGAGCGGGATATCCTGGCGCCTGTTGTCCGCGACGCGGAGACAGTTGAGCAGGATCTGCACTTCGATCGCGTCGAAATATCCCCCGGAAGCCTGCGCGAAGCAGGGGATTCCTTCCATGGCGAGCACTTCCGAGATCAGCTGGGCGTTGGTGGACGCGCGCAGCAGGATCGCGAAGTCGCCGTAGTTTAAAGGACGGTCGTTTCCTTCCTTGTCCCGGTAGGGAACGTTGTCGATCATCTCGCGGATCCGTTTCGCGATGAACCTGGCTTCCAGTTCCGCACCCTTGACGTCCTCAAGGTAAGTCTGCTCCTCATCCGTGAGCAGGGAGTCCTGCGCCCCGGACTCGTCGAGGACCGTATTGCTGACGTCCGGCACTGTAACGACTGCCGCCATTTCCGCGCTTCCGTAGGGATTATCGGATTTCAGGTGGAGCCGCGCGTTCTCGTTGTAATCCATATCCGCCACAGGTTCAGTCATGATTCTCTCGAATACCGCGTTGACGGCGCGGATCACTTCCGCGGAGCTTCTGTAGTTGTCGTTCAGATCGATGCGCTTTCCCGCTTTTCCTGTATAGGTACGGATCTTATCGAGGAACAGAGCGGGCTCCGCGGAGCGGAAGCGGTAGATGGACTGCTTGATATCGCCGACCAGGAACAGATTGTCCTCCCGCCGGATCGCGTTGATCAGCGCTTCCTGGACGCCGTTGCTGTCCTGGTATTCGTCGATCATGATGTACCGGAACTTGTCGCGGTACTCCTCGGCGATCCGTTCGTCGGACAGGATCTTCAGGGCGAAATGCTCCGCGTCCGAAAAGTCCATGACGCCCTGCTTCCATTTCATGTCCGAAAGCGCGTCCGTGTAGCGGCGCGTGACGGAGAGATAGGACTGCAGGATCGGATAGCTGTTGATAAGCTCGGTCTCGTCATCCTCGCGCTTACCGCTCAGGATAGCGCGCTGGGCTTTCCAGCAGTCTCTGGCCGCGTCTCTCGCTTCCTTTACGGGCCCATTGACGGAAGGATCGGTATTCTTCGGCCAATTGAGACGCCGGAACTCGATCGAAAGCGCGGCTTCCCGGTACTGTTCGTAGGTGTTCATCTGGAGAAGCGCGCGGAGCCTTGAAAGCTCGTCGTCCATGATCGCGGACGCCTTCGGAAACTCGTTTCCGAGCGCGTAGCGTTCCGAGACGTAACGGTCAACGGGGCCGGACAGATTGAGCTTCATGCCGTCGAGCAGAGTGCCGTAAAGCCTGTCCAGATAGGGCGCGGACAGATATTCCGATTCCGTTTTATCAAGCCACCCGTCCGGATCGGGACGGGTTTCCAGGAACTCGCTGAGCGCCTGCACGGCTTCCCAGACGGCGTCCTCGGAACGCAACGCCTGAAGCATTCTGTGATAGTCCGGATCCTTTTCCACCGCCAAAGCGGTAAAGAACGTATCGCGGATCCGGTCCTTCATGACGGAAAGCTGGATCTCGTCCGCGATCCCGACAGAGGAATCCAGACCGATCGTGTGTCCGTGCCGGTGCAGGATCCTCGTGCAGAACGCGTCGATCGTGGAGATGTTTGCACTGTTCACGGCAACGGACTGCGCGAGAAGGAAGGGACGGAGGGAATCGTCACGGCATTCGTCGACCGCCTTCTGGAGCCGGCTTTGGATGCGCTGCTTCATTTCGGCCGCCGCGGCGCGCGTGAAAGTCAGAACGAGGAACTGTTCGATCGGCACGCCGGCAATCACCGCGGAGCAGATCCGTTCCGTCAGCACGGTCGTTTTTCCGGCGCCGGCAGCCGCGGATACGATCAGATTGCCCTGTTCGAATATGGCGCGGTACTGGGAGTCACTCCATTCCATATTCCGCATCCTCCTTTCCGCCTGATTCAAAGAATTGCTCCTGCTTGACCTTTTTCTTCTTTCTTGTCCGGCAGGTGCCGAGCCGCTTGTCGAACCGGCAGACGCTCTTATAATCGCAGTACGTGCAGTTTCCGTCTATGGGGGAGATCCGGACGTCTCCGGAAAGGATCTTTCTGGTCGTTTCCTCGGAGATCCGGACGGCTTCTTTCAGGAGATGATCCATTTCCCCGTAGCTGCAGAGGGAGCCGGAAAGGGTCCCGTTTTTTCCGCGCTTGACGTTATTGAGGATCCTGGATTTGTTATCGATGTTTTCCTCGGTGCTTTCGATGATGAACGGGTCGGAGACGGTCAGCCCTTCCAGTTTCAGCTCCGGAACAGGGTTCTCCTCGTCTTCATCTTCGGGCGGAGCGGCGATCACGGGCATGTAATAACCTCCGGGGGGACGCAGACGGCTCGCGACGCCCCGGGGATCCCTGGATACCGCCGCGACCGCCTGCAGATACAGAGGAAGCTGAAGCGAGATCCCGTCCATGATGGCGCCGTAATCGAATTTCTTTCCGTGCGTTTTATAATCGACGACGCGCGCGAACCGCTGATCGCCGTCCGAAACGGTATCGATCCTGTCGATGATGCCGTGCAGCTTTGCCGTTCTGCCGTTTCCGAGATCCAGCGTGATGGCGGGGAACACGCAGCCGTCCCCGAACCGGACTTCGGAACCGTAGGGTCTGAAGCTTCCGCTCTTGTACTGGAGCACGAGCGCGCGGATGCACTGCGTTGCGTTTTCTAGCATGATGAACAGCTCTGCCGCCGCGCGTTCGTTCGTTTCGAGCACACGGTCCGGATCGGAGGCCAGGACCTGCGGCGTGATCTGCTCGACGATCAGACCGATCTGCTCGTCCGTGACCGTTTTGAGGTCGATCCCGTCCTTCTGGCACTGGTTGAGAAATGCGTCGAGCATGGCGTGATAGAAAGTTCCGGCTTCCGGAGCGCCTACGGACGCTTCCGGGCGTTTTTTGGCGCCAAGTCCCGCTTCCAGGAAATGACGGAAGGGGCACTTGTTGAAATTCTCGAGCCTTGTCGGCGCCATGTTCAGATCTCTTCCGTACAGTTCCTCCGACAGCGCGGTGCCGAGCGGCGCGGGCGAGATCTTTCCGGTTGAAGCCTTTTGAAGTTCATCCGTCAGTTCGCCGTATTCGGGAGAGTTTCTGTAGTAATCGAGCAGCGCGGACGTGACGGGACCGTACGACCCGTTTTTCGTGTCTTCGCGAAGGTGTTCGGACAGCATCCTGAGCCCGGTCTTTTCGCAGACCGGAACGGATGACCCGCCGGTTTCAGCCTGCGTGACCGTAACGTGGAACATCTCCTTCATGCGTCTGACGAAGGGCGAAGGAATCAGCTCGTTGCTTCCGCCGCTCTGGCTGAACGTCAGGTAGAGCTCGTCGCTCGGGGCGGAAAACAGCTGATAGAGATTCAAAAGATCGTTCGCGGAGCCTAGGTCCGTTCTCTGCCAGACGGTAAGGCCGGCGTTTTCAAGTAGGGCAAGCTCCCCGTTGTCGATGATGCCGTCGTCGTAGCGGCTTTTCGGAAGAAGGCCGTCCGTCGCGCCCATGACGTACAGGACGCGGATGTTGTCTGGAAGCCTGGTACGCTCGGTATCCCCGATCAGGACCCGGTCCGCCGTATCCGGAATGACGCCCATCCTGACGCCGGACAGCCCTTCGCGGATCAGCGACAGGAAATCCTCCCGGCTCATAGGCGTATCTCCGAGAATGACGTAAAGCTGGTCGAACAGATCCGTCATAAGCTTCCACAGTTCCGCGTGTTCCGCGGCTTCCCGTGGCATGCCGGCCGCGATCAGCTCTGCGGAACGTTGCTCGAGCTGCTGGGGAAGCGAGATGTCGATAAGATAACCGTATAGCGCCTGAAGCTTTTCCCGCACCGTCCTTCCGTGAAGGGATTCGCGAAGTTTCTGAAGCGGGACAGTGAGTTTGACTCTTGCGGATTCCGCCTCAGGGGGAACGTCCTTTCCCCTGAACGCGGAAAGAAAACGTCCTCCTCGGACGGCGTAGCGGAGCACATAGTTGTCGAACGCGTCCGCCTCCTCGCGGGTCAGTCCGGCGAAACCGGACTTGGCGAGCTCCAGCATTTCAGGCGCGGAGAATTGTTCGGAGATTGCGGATAAAGCCGCCTGCACAAGATTGGCGGCTGGGTGCGACAGAAGCGGTTTTTTGGAATCGAGGAAATAGGGGATGCCCCGGAGTCCGAGGCTTCTCGCGAGCGCGGTCTCGTATGTGTCGGGTTCAGTGACGACGACCGCGATATCCCGGTAGCGGAGTCCTTTTTTGACCTGACGGATAACGGAATCGCAGACGGCGTCCGCTTCCGCCTGATAACCGGGCGCGCTGATCACATGCAGCCTGTCGGTCGAAAGGTGATACGGCGCGTACGGATACGAGAAGAAATGCTTTTCCAGATGGAGAAGCGCCTTGTCGTGCTGCGGGGAACGGTAGAACCGTTCGATGCGGACCGGCACGCCGGATTCCGCCGCACGGTTCCGGATCTCGCGTTCCGCCATTCTGACGGTCTTGAACAGATCATCGTCGGAACCGGACGGATCGTCCGTGATGCCGATCGTGACGGACGCGGCCGTCTCAAGAAGGCTTTGCAGAAACTGATAGAACAGTCCCGTCATTTCCGGGAGCTCGTCGAAGAAGACGTGCGCGTCGGCAAGAGACGAGGACGGAAGATAGCGGATGGCGGAGAGGATCCGGTCGTCCTCGGTCAGGAAGCGGGAGTTCAGATAGCTGTCGGATTCCCTGTAGAGAAGCAGGATATCCGTAAGCTTATCCTTCAGAAGCGTCCCGTCGCCGAGTCTGTCCATCGCAGACGCGAGATCGTCCGGACGGATCGAGGCGCGCTTCATCGTGGAGATCAGCGCGGAAAGCTCGGAACAGAAGCCCTGGCGGTGGATCGCGCCGGAGAAGGCCCTGAGAGATCCGGCGTTCGTTTCTGCTATGCGGCGCGTTGCCATGGACATACCCTGCTCGGACAGATAGGGAAGCGGGCTTCCGGAGCTTTTCAGGATCTCGTCGCAGAGACGGTCCAGGGAAAGCACGCTGATGCCGAACATCCCGCCTTCGGACGCCGCCATGAGACGCCGTTCCGCTGCGAAGGTCGCCTGTTTCGGAACAACGAGATAGGTGCGGTCGCCGCTCTGGGTATGGGACAGCACGGCGTTGTACAGGCTGTCCGTCTTATCGGTATTCGCTCTGCCTAAATAAAGATCCAGTCTGCTCATGTCAGGAAACTCTCCTTGTGAACGGGGGTGTATTCCATGCTGCCTCTGACGTTCCGGCTCTCGTAGAGGATCATGCTGTCCGCGGTGAACGCCTCATTCCTCGGACACGAGAAGCCTTCGTCGCCCTTAATGCTGCGCCCGATCGTGATATGCGGCACGAGACGCGCGTGGTTTTTCGAGAAGCCGCGGTCCCAGAGCGCCTGCTCAAGCGTTTCGTAGAGATTCTGCAGCTCTCCCGATTCGTCCTCCACGCGGACAAATCCGGTGCTTCCGCCTTTCGACTCAAACGACCCGTAGTCCTTCAGCCTGAGAAGGAACGGGCGCGCGTCGCAGCAGGCGTCGCGCATGGCGTCGACGATGTCGGAAAGCTCTGAGCTCTCGCCGATGAAATGCATGGTGACATGATAGTTCCGCTCGGGAACGAATCTTCCTTCCGCGCCTTTCTTCTGCAGGCGCACGGAAGTGTCCCGCACGGCGCGGCGGATGTCCGGCGGGACCGGGATCGCGATGAACAGGCGCATAGACGGTAGTCCTTTTCTTTTTCTTTGATTATACCATACGGGGAGAAGGGGGAACGCTCATCGGTAGTAGCGTCCGTATTCGTATCCCTCCTGGAAGCAGGCGTCGCAGACATTGTATCGGGAACCGATCGGAAGGATCTTTCCGCAGACGCGGCAGCGCTTTATAAACGTGGATTTACCCGCTTTCAGGAAGGCGTTGATCTTGTCGCAGAGGTAGCTCTTCTGCTTTTCACAGTCCTCCTCCACGCCGATGCGGCGCATGAGCTGGTGATGGATGTCGAACGCGCTGTACTGCAGCTCGCATTTTTCAAGCGTGGAGGAGCCGAACGGCGGCATGGGAAGCGGGCGGTCGGAAAGGATCGCCTTGCAGCAGGAGAGCCAGTAATGCACGAGCAGATCGCTCTTGATGTTGACGGGGCAAGTAATCAGGTCGTAGATAAACGATTTCGGCGCTTTGTCCTGTTCACTGCCGAGTACCTGGAGAAGGAATTCCGCGTCCCGCACGTCCTCGCGGTCGAACGCCTCGACCGGCGGAAGGTTCTTCCACCCGGACAGCAGTTCCGAAAGGGTATAGTCGGTCTCGAGAAGTTCCCTCGGGAACGGGATGCGCAGCGCGGACAGATCGGGAACGTCTTCCTCAAACCCTCTCCGGATGGAACGGACGTTGTTCATGGCGAGCACCTCGCCGATATCGAACATGCCGTACCGCCCGGCTCTGCCGGAGATCTGCTTGATCTCCACGGGACGGAGCGGTCTTCGTTCCTTGCCGTCGAATTTGGACGTATCCGCGAACACGATCCGCCTGATCGGGAGGGAGATGCCCATGCCGATCGCGTCGGTCGCGACGACGACGGTCGTTTCGCCGCTCGTATACCGGCGCACTTCCTCACGCCTTGCCTCGGGTGGGAGCGCGCCGTAGATGACACTGGCGTTTTTGTGATGCTGTTCGAGAAGCCCCGCGATGTTCAGAACGTTTTTCCTGGAGAACGCGATGACGGCATCGCCGTCCTGCACGTCCTGCAGGCCGTTGCACTTTCCGGAAAAGACGAGGGGACCGAGACGCTCGTGGCGGACCATCTCATACGGCGCGCCGAGCGATTCGATCAGTTCCGTCATGAGGGATTCTGCCTCCGGCGCGCAGCAGACGTGGACCTCCTTCGCCTGCACGAGGCAGAGGGCTTTCAGCCAGTGGCTTCCGCGGTCGGGATCGGAGATCATCTGCGCCTCGTCGATGACCGCTACGTCGTACCATTTCGTGTAGTCGCACAGTTCGATCGTGGATGCCGTGATCAGGGCGCCCTCAACGTTCTGCTGTTCTTCGCCGGTCAGAAGGTTGCACGGGATTCCTTCGCCGTTGATGCGGTCGAACATTTCCAGCGCGAGCAGACGGAGCGGGCCGAGATAGACGCCCGTGACGGCATTTTTCAGCGCCTCCAGCGCATCGTGCGTCTTTCCGCTGTTGGTCGGACCGGAATGGAGGACGAACCGGCGGGGAAGGAAGGATCCCTGCTCGATCATGGAATCCGGGGTATACGAAAGAAGGAGCCGCTTCAGGTCTTCGGCTCTGCGCCGTTTGGATCTGGCGCTGTTCTTGATGCGGTCGAGTTCCTTTTTGACGGATGTCCGAAGCAGTGTGTTGCGGACGGTATCGAGCGTCCAGGCGGGCTGCTGGATCGCGTTCGGACGCCTGGAACTCGCTCGGATCACGGGATCCGGGAAATGGGAGAGGATGAACTCCTCGGAAAAACCGTAGCGGTCTTTTAGACCGGAGAGGGAAACGTAGCGTTTTCCGCCTCTGCGGCCGGAGTGATGTTTTTTTCTGCCTGTGGAATTCTGATTCAATACGGAAATCCTCTTGCCCGAATGACTGCATTTATAGTATATGTATCAGGGCCGGCGTTGTCAAAAGCGGTGCCGGAATTTTGCCCGTTCCGTATACGGAATGGTATAATGGACGGGAAAGCGAATGGAAACCGGAGAATCATGGAACATACACCCGATCAGCTGAATATGGACGGACGCATCATACGGGACATGTCCGAGGGAATCCTGACGGTCGGAATGGACGGCAGGATTCTTTCCGTGAACGGAATCGCGGAAAAGATTCTGGGCAAACGCCGCGGGGACCTGATCGGCAACCTGTTTACGGAGTGTTTTGTCGAGCACGTGGAGGACGACGCGTTCAACCGTACGATCCTGAACGCGCTTCGCGGATATCTCGCCTCAACGGAAAACATCGTGCCGTATTACCGCGGAACGGAGACGAAGCTGCTGAACGCCATGACGTCCTATCTGTACGACGGAGAGGAGAAGGCAGGCGTGATCGTGGTGCTCAACGATGTGACGGTTTTCGGACGGCTTCTCTCCAGAGACGTATTAAAAGAGCTGTACGGCTCTCCTGACGGGTCCGCGCTCGGGGGCAGGAAAGAGACCGTGTCCGTTCTTATGAGCGATCTGCGCGGTTTTACGGCGATTTCCGAGCGTCTGGAACCGAAATCGCTCGTCCGCATGATCAACCATTATCTGGCCGAGATGACGGCGGTTCTTGAGGAATGCAGGGGTACGGTCATCGAGATCATCGGAGACGGGATCCTTGCTCTGTTCGGTGCCCCGCTCAGTACGGAGCGTCACGCGGACCATGCCGTGACGGCTGCTCTGAGGATGCAGCAGACGATGGCTTCCGTCAACCGCTGGAACGTCAGTAACGGGTATCCGGAGCTCCGGATGGGGATCGCGATCAATTCCGGTGAGGCGATCGTCGGCAACATCGGATCGCTTCAGCGCGCGAAATACGGCGCTCTGGGGCCGGCGGTCAATCTTGCCGGCAGGATCGAAGGATACACCATGCCCGGAGAGGTGCTCATCTCCGAGTACACGAAGCTGTATGTCGTTTCCGAATTGAGAACGGAGAACGAGATGGAGATCTATCCGAAGGGAATGAACGCTCCCGTGCGCATTATGCGCGTGACCGGGATCGGCTTTCTGGATTCGGATACGTTCAAAGCGGCGGAAGAGCATCTGACGGAACTGCAGAAGCCCGCGTTTCTCCTGTTTTCCCATGTGGTGGGCAAGCAGGTCGTTCCGGAAACGTTGACCGGAACGGTGACGGCGGTATCCGCGTCCTTCTGTGTCCTGGAGACCGGATCGCAGCTTTCCGAGCGGGACGATCTCAGGCTGGATTACGGTGACGGGATCTACGCGAAGGTCGCGTTCGGAGGCGGGACGGGAAAGTGGCATATCGTGTTCACGTCCGGCGCGGAGGAATTTGTGGCCTGGATCGAACATATGCAGAAAGCGTAATCAATCGAATTTATACAGAGATTTCTTGGAGGAACCGAAATGGCAGATCAAAGACTGAGACAGCTCGCAGAAATGCTTCTGAAGGACGCGCTGGAAATGAAGGAAGGGGAGATGTTCCAGCTGAACAGCGGAACGCCTGCCAATCCTTTGAACAAGGAGATTCTGAAGGCGGCAGCCCGCATGGGACTGTATCCCGTCATGAATCTCAGGGATCACGAGCTCGAGCGCCTGTTCTACGGGTGCATCGATCCGGAGCATCCGGAGCGCATGAAGGAGAACATCGTCCGTCAGAAGGAATGGGAAATGAAGATGTGGGACAGCGTCGCGGCGCACATCGACGTCGGCATTGACGAAAACGACGCGGAACTGGCGGCGGCGGACAGCAGATCCCAGAAGTACTACAGATCCCTGCGGCAGGATGTGAGGAACGTGATGATCGACAAGCGCAGATGGACCTATCTGCACTGGCCGACGATGGCGGACGCGCAGAAGGCCGGCATGTGCTATGACGACTTTTATGAGTTCTTCCTGAATTCCGCGCTTGTGGACTACAAGGCGATGTCCGCCTCCATGGTCCCGCTCGTGAAGTATCTTGAGAAGACGGACCGTGTCCATATCAAGGGACCCGGAACGGATCTGACGTTCTCCATCAAGGGGATCCCCGCGATCCCCTGCGACGGTCACAAGAACATCCCCGACGGCGAAGTGTTCACGGCGCCTGTGCGCGACAGCGTGAACGGGGTCATCCAGTACAACACCGCCGCGATGCGGTACGGCAAGAAGTTCCTGAATCCGAGGCTTGTTTTCAAAGACGGAAAGATCGTCGAGGCGACCTGCGACAACGACACGGCGGGCTTCAACGAGCTGCTTGACGCGGACGAGGGGGCGAGGTATGTCGGCGAGTTCGCGCTCGGCGTGAACAACGCCGTGACGAAGGCGGTGGGAAACACGCTCTATGACGAGAAGATCGGCGGATCGTTCCATTTCACGCCCGGATGCTGCTATGAGGAGGCGCCGAACGGAAACATCTCCCAGCTTCATCTGGACATCGTCTGCATCCAGAAGAAGGAATACGGCGGCGGTGAGATCTATTTCGACGGGGAACTCGTCCGCAAGGACGGTCTGTTCCTGCCGGAAGAACTGAAAGGACTGAATCCGTGAACAGGGAAAAGCTCAAATTCATTCTGATCGACCTCGCTTCGGCAATCCTTGGCGGCGCGTTTGTCGCGGCCGGTCTGTCCATGTTTACGATCCCGAACAATATCGCGCCCGGCGGCGTTTCCGGTTTCGCGACGGCGTTCGTGCATCTGATCCATAACAGGATCAGCGTCGGTACCATTACGGCCGCGCTGAACATCCCGCCCATGATCATCGCATGGAGAAAGTTCGGCTTCAGGCCGCTTCTGACGACCATTATCGCGACGGCCGTCATGTCCGTGCTGATCGATGTGTTCGCGGTGATCCTTCCCGTCTATACGAACAACGTGCTTCTGGCTGCCATCCTTGGCGGCGTTCTGATCGGGATCGGAACGGGCGTACTGTTCGTCCGGAACGCTTCCACAGGCGGAACGGATCTGATCAGCCTGATCCTGAAACGGTACTTTCCGAATCTCGAAGTATCCAAGATCCTGATGTCCATTGACGTATTCGTCGTCATTTTCGCGGTATGCGTATTCCACAATATCGAGGTCGCGCTGTATTCCATCGTGACGATCTACGTGACGTCCAAGGTCGTGGACAGCATCATGCAGGGCGTCGACTATGCCAAGGTCATCTATGTCGTGACCGAGAAGGGGGACGAGATCAACCGCGCGCTTGCGGAAAAAATCGGCAGGGGGGTGACCCTGATTCCCGCGAAAGGCGGGTTTACCGGACGGGAAAAGCAGATGCTTGCCGTCGTGATCCGTCGGAACGAGTTTTCACAGACGTTAGGGGTTATCAAGTCTGTCGATCCTGCTTCTTTCACATTTGCGATGAGCGCGACGGAAGTGCACGGTGAGGGGTTTAAGCAAGAGTAGTTATTATTGCTGAGAATTAATTCTTGATAAGACAAATTAAGGGGCTGTCTCAAAACGTTTCCTTTTTGAGACAGCCCCTTTTCGTTCCATATGAAGTTGAGAATGCATGACAGTAACGGAAGATCGTTGTTGTCAGATCATGTGAGCGGAAGGATCGCGCGTTCCCGGCCGTTTCTGTCAAACTCCCAGACAGCTTCCATCGCGTCATTCCTGAACAGAATGAGGACGATCCGTTTTCCTTCGGTTCCTGCATCGAAGTCGCATTCTGAGTAGTGGTGACTGTCGCGCTTTGCCTGCTGATGCGCGTCCAGATAGTTTGCATAGATAACACTGCACTTCAGACTGTCCGGAAGCGGAAGGTCTGTCTGATCCAGTTTTGTGCGGCCGTCCCAAGTTCCGACCCGGTAGGAAACACCGCGCGCGGACTTTACAGGATGTCGTTTTTTCCGGCTTTCGGCAAGACCTGATGTTCGCTTAAAATCGGTTAAATCAAACTTCATATTCCGCCTCGTGCGCTTCAACATGCGGTACGGGATCCGTTCAGGGAAGAACAACGCCCTGGGGTCCGATAATCAGCCTCTTCTTTCAGGGGCTAAAGGCTCTTCCCATTTCACGACAGCGCCGTGTTCCGCGGCAAGCTGTCCGACCGTTTCCTGCAGCTGGTCCAGGAATGTTGCTTCCTTTTTCTTTGATCTTCTGCCTTTGCCGCTGTTGAGTTCTTTTTCGAAATATGCGTCATAGGAAACGGCGAAGTCCTCTTCGTTGGCATGCGGAAAAAAGGTAACCGCCGCTTTGTAGGTAATGAATCCCGCTTCGGAATCGCTGATCAGCATGACGAGCGCGCCGTTGCGGCGTACGCCCGAAAACTCCGCATCCGCAAGAAAATAGCGTTCATATACGTTGATGACCATAAAATCATTTCACCTCCTTATACAACTGAAAGAGAATGACATAATTCGAAAAAACAAGGAGATCTCGTACCCCTGCTACGGGAATCCGTTTTCAGGACGGACACAAGATCTCCTTTTTCACAAGATGACAATGGTATTTGTTATTCTTCCAGAGGCTCCCCGTTCAGTTCGTCCTCCGAAACGGTGCCGTCGTCCAGCGCACTCTGCTTGCGTTCCTGATAGAATCCGGCAAGAGCGGTCGCGTAATACGGGTTGACGAGGAAAACGCCCAGTATGCCGTTTGTCAGGAGGGAGAGGATCTTCCATCCGAGGAAGCTCAGATTGAACACGAACAGTTTCCATTTATAGCCCTTCATCATGCGGATGGACAGCTTCAGAGCGTCTTTCGCGCGGACGTTGCGGCAGTCGTCAAGAATGTACGGCGTGAGCGCGTAGGAATAGGACTTGATGATTCCCGGAACGATGAACAGCAGCGACCAGAAGAAGACGAACATCTGCATCCAGAGATATCCGCCGAGCTTATGTCCGAAATTGTCAAACGCTCTCATGAAGATCGTGCCCATGTCTTCGGTCTTGCCCTTGTAGACGTTGCGGAAGAACGTTTTTCTTCCGATGATAAACGGCGGGGTCAGGACAAGCGCGCCGATCCCGAGCGTCAGGCCGCCGATGAAACCGATTAGGATCGCGACGACCGCGTAGGCCGCGACGCACTGCCAGTAGTTCTGAACAAATTCATGTTTCGCAAGCGATTTGATTTCTTTTCTGGAAAGCATATGCAACAACCTCCGTTCGTACCGCATCCGTGAGATGCGGGTGGATTTCTCGCGGCGTAATTCCGCAGGCCCCGTTTGATTGGAGTATATCATCATTCGCTGTTTTGTAAAAGCATGATTTGACGTACAGCCGTGATGCTGCTGGGCTTTGACACGGGCCGCCATTTGTGCTATGGTACGGAATGTTTGCCGTCTCCGGACAGAAGAAACGATCAAAAAGGAGACGGAGGAGTGTCAGATCTGGAGGTTCGTTCTCATGGAGCAGAAGAGGAGCAGTTTTTCCGGCAAACTGGGTTTTGTCCTTTCATCGGCCGGCGCGTCGGTCGGTCTCGGAAACATCTGGCGGTTTCCGTATTTCGCGGCGAAGTACGGTGGCGGCATCTTCCTGCTTGTGTATATCGTTCTGGCTCTGACCTTCGGATATACGATGATCATCGCAGAAACAGCCATCGGAAGGATGACGAAGAAAAGCCCTGTCAGCGCTTTCAAGGGACTCGGGAAAAACGGGTTTTTCCGCGCCGGAGGATGGATCAACGCCATCATCCCGCTTCTGATCGTTCCGTATTATTCCGTGATCGGCGGATGGGTAATCAAATATCTCTTTGAGTATCTGGTCGGCCATGTCGGAGCCGTTTCGCAGGACGGATATTTCACGTCGTTCATCACCGCAAATCTGCAGCCGGAAATCTGTTTTCTGATCTTCCTGTTCCTCACTATGACGGTCATTTACCTCGGTGTTGAGGGCGGAATCGAGCGGGTATCCCGCTTCATGATGCCCGTGCTCGTCGTACTGGCGGTCGTCATCGCGGCGTACACCGTGACGAGACCCGGCGCGCTTGCCGGCGTGAAGTATTTTCTCGTTCCGAATCCGAAGAACTTTTCCGTCATGACGGTCGTCGCTGCGCTTGGGCAGATGTTTTATTCCCTGTCCATCGCGATGGGCATCCTGATCACGTTCGGTTCCTACATGAAGCGGGACGTATCCATCGAAAAGGCGACGCTGCAGGTCGAGCTCTTTGATACAGCCGTGGCAATCCTGGCCGGGCTCATGATCATTCCTGCCGTGTTCGCGTTTTCGGGCGGAGACCCGAACGCGCTGAACGCAGGACCTTCGCTGATGTTTGTGACGATTCCGAAGGTCTTTTCCAGCATGCCGCTCGGTTCCGCCCTCGGTATCCTGTTCTTTGTGCTTGTCCTGCTTGCGGCATTGACGAGCGCGATCGCGCTCGCGGAGAGCGTCGTTTCCACGGCTGAGGACGAGCTCGGATGGTCGAGAAGGAAGGCGACGCTGATCTCCGGCGCCGTCATGATCGGTCTCGGAACGCTTTCGAGCCTCGGTTACGGTTATCTCGGCAAGGTGAAGATCATCGGCATGCAGTTTCTGGATTTCTTCGATTTTCTGACGAATTCCCTGATGATGCCGGTGTCCGCCGTGTTCATCTGCTTTCTGATCACGCGCGCGGTCGGTGCGGACGCTGTCGAGAAGGAAGTGCGTCTGAACGGAGCGCCGTTCCGGCTTTCGAACGTGTTCCGTTTCATGATCCGCTGGCTGTGCCCGGTTTTCCTGATCGTGATCCTGATCAGTTCGATCCTGAACGTGTTCGGCATCATCCAGATGTAAGCAGAGGGCTGACGCCGACCGACCGCATCTCAAAACACATTGCAGCTTACAAAAGCATAAGAAAAAGGATCAGGCGGACGAATCCGTGTCTGATCCTTTGTTTTCTTTCCGGAATGATCTGAACCGTGTTACGCAGTGATAGGCTCGCCGTTCAGTTCGGCCTCGGTGATAATGCCCTCTTCAAGCGCGCTCTTCTTGCGCTCCTCGTAGTAGCCTGCCAGCGCGGTGTTCTGATACGGGCTGACCAGGAAGATGGTGAGAATGCCGAGCGTGAGGACGGAGAGGAGATGCCATCCGATAAAGCTCAGATGGAACACGAACAGCTCCCACTTGTGGCCCTTCATCATGCGCATGGAGACCTTCAGGGCATCCTTCGCGGGAAGATTCTTGCAGTCGTCGAGAAGGTAGGGGGTCATCGCGTAGGACAGCGACTTGATGATGCCGGGGACGAAGAACAGCAGCGACCACAGGAAGATGAACAGCTCCATCCAGAGATAGCCGCCCAGCTTGTGGCCGAAGTTTTCGAACGCCTCGGAGAAGATGCTGCCGGGATCCTTCGGCTCGCCCTTGTACACGGACAGTGAGAACATGTTGTATCCGATGAAGAAGGACGGTCCGAGAATCAGGGTCGCGATGCCGCCGGACAGGGTGTTCAGCGTGCCGACCACAAGACCGACCAGAAGACCCGCGGCGACGCACGGCCAGTAGGACTTGATGAAATTGTCCTTCGCAAGACGTTTGATTTCTGCTCTTGGTTTCATTTGATTCTATACCTCCGTTTATTCGGTAATTGTTCAAATCTGGCCCCGCAGCGCGTAAACGCAGATTCCGACGCATTCGCGAAGGAAGTTGTTCAGCCTGAGATACCAAACATCGGGAGCGGGAAGCCCGAACGCGTCGATCCCTAAGGACTTCGCGACCCGGCCGGCCCTGTAAATATGAAAATCGGTCGTAACGAACGCGATTTCCGCTCCGTTACCGAGTTTATCATCAATCATCGCTTTTGAATAGAGAAAATTTTCGGGCGTATTGGTCGCCTGTTCCTCCATGAGCACCCTGTCGGGATCCATCCCGCGGTCGACCAGGTATTTCTTCATCGCGGAGGCTTCCGTCACGCTTTCCTCATTGCCCATACCGCCGGATACGACACAGATGCAGTCCGGATGCGCGTCCAGGAAATCCTTCGCGGTATTGAGACGGTTTTCGAGCACCCAGGTCACTTTATCCCCGTGCACCGCGGCGCCGAGAACGATCACGGCGTCCGCGTTTCTCGTGGCGGACTGACGGCAGGAACGGATCATCAGAAATCCGCATACGAGAAAGATGCAGGCAGCAACGGCGTAACATCCCGCCGCTATCCACTTAAGGACGCGGAGGAATCCGCGGTCCATATAAGGGAGAAGGAACGCGATCAGTACCATCGGCACGCCGAAAAAGGCGGGGAGGATGACGCCTAGATTGAAGTTGGAAAGCGAGAAGACGATCAGCGTCTCCACGATCAGCACGGTTCCAAGGACAAAGAGAAAGCCTTGGAATCCGGTTTTGAGCATGCCGCCTTTCCGGAACAGCCGTACGATGAACAGGCAGAGCCCGATCACAAGAAGAAATACGGCGAGGATATAGAGTCTCCATCTGGTATACATGCGGTTCAGTCCTCCGAATGACGGGCAGCGAGCGTTTTCAGAAGATACTGCCCCGTGTAGCTTTCACTGTGCTTTGCGATTTCTTCCGGCGTGCCGGCAGCCACGACCGTGCCGCCGCCGTCCCCGCCTTCGGGTCCGAGATCAATGATGTAATCCGCCGTCTTAATGACGTCCAGATTGTGCTCGATGACGATGACAGTGCTACCGGAATCGCAGAGGCGCTGAAGGATCTCGATCAGCCGTTTCACGTCGTCCGTGTGGAGTCCCGTTGTCGGTTCGTCGAGAATATACAGCGTTCTTCCGGTATCCCTTCTGGAGAGCTCAGTCGCGAGCTTGACGCGCTGCGCCTCGCCGCCTGACAGCTCCGTGGAAGGCTGGCCGAGTTTCACGTACCCGAGCCCGACGTCGAACATCGTCTGAAGCTTTCTGCGAAGTTTCGGGAGCGCCGAGAAGAAACCGAGCGCTTCCTCGACAGTCATCTCCAGAACGTCGTGGATCGATTTTCCCTTGTAGCGGATCTCCAGCGTCTCGCGGTTGTAGCGCTTTCCGCCGCAGACCTCGCAGGGAACGTAGATATCCGGAAGGAAGTGCATCTCCACTTTCAGGATACCGTCTCCGTGGCACGCTTCACACCGTCCGCCCTTGACGTTGAAAGAGTAGCGGCTGCTCGAATATCCGCGCATTTTGGAATCCGGCGTTTCGGCGAAGACGTCCCGGATCAGGTCGAAAAGACCCGTGTATGTTGCAGGGTTGCTTCTGGGCGTACGCCCGATCGGACTCTGGTCGATGTCGATGACCTTGTCGAGGTTTTTCACCCCGTCCATGGAATCGAACGGACCTGGTTTCGTTCTGGCACGGTTCAGATCCCGGAGAAGAGCCTTTTTCATGACCTCGTTGACGAGACTGGACTTGCCGCTGCCAGAAACGCCCGTCACGCAGGTGAACGTGCCTAGCGGAATGGAAACGTCGACGTTCTTGAGGTTGTTGGCGCGGGCGCCGTGTACGGTCAGGAAAGCGCCGTTGCCTGTCCTGCGTTTATCCGGTACGGGGATATATTTCTTTCCGGACAGATACTGCCCGGTAATGGACGCGGGATTCTCGGCGATCTCATCCGGCGTGCCGGTCGCGACGACATGTCCGCCGTGCGAGCCTGCGCCGGGTCCGATGTCCACGATATAGTCCGCGGAGCGCATCGTCTCCTCGTCGTGCTCGACGACGATCAGAGTGTTGCCGAGGTCGCGCATGTTCTTCAGGGTCTGCAGAAGTTTGGCGTTGTCCCGCTGGTGGAGTCCGATGCTCGGTTCGTCAAGGATATACAGCACGCCCATGAGCCCGCTTCCGATCTGCGTGGCAAGACGGATCCGCTGCGCCTCTCCGCCCGAGAGGGTGGAGGCGGCGCGGGAAAGCGTCAGGTAATCGAGACCCACGTTGAGCAGAAAGCCGAGACGGGCGTCAAGCTCCTTCATGATCTGCGCGGAGATGATCTTCTGCGTGGGGGTCAGCTCCAGATTTTTCAGAAACGTCCTGGTCGTGCGCACGGACTGGTCGGAAAGCTCCGAGATGTTCAGTCCGCCGACGGTGACGGCGAGCACTTCCTTCTTGAGCCTGCGTCCGTTGCAGACGGGGCAGGTCACTTCCGCCATGTACTGTTCAAGGTCGTTCCTGCTCCAGTCGGAGTTCGTTTCCTGATATCTGCGTTCCAGATTCGGAATGACGCCTTCGAAGGCGGAGTCAAACGTGCCGGCTCCGAATTCTTTCTGGTAGCGGATATGGATTTTTTCCTCTCCCGTGCCGTACAGCACGGCTTTCTGCACCTGTTCTGGAAGATCCTTGAAGGGCGTGTCCATGGACGCGCCGTAATGGCTGCAGATCGCGGCGAAATACATGCCGGCGATGGACCCGCTGCTGGCGCTGTTCCAGCCGGTGACGCTGATCGCGCCGCCGGAAAGGGACAGGGAGGTGTCCGGAACCACGAGCGCGGGGTCGATCTTTTTCAGCGTGCCGAGTCCGGAGCAGTTCGGGCACGCGCCGTAGGGATTGTTGAACGAGAACATCCGCGGCACGAGCTCCTCAAGGTTGATGCCGCAGTCCGGACAGGCGTAGTTCTGCGAGAACAGCGTGTCCTCTCCGCCGACCTGCGACACTATCGCGAGGTTCTTGCCCAGACGGAACGCGTTTTCGAGCGAGTCGGTCAGACGGCTGTCGATCCCTTCCTTGATAACGAGACGGTCGATGACGGCGTCGATCGTGTGCTTGAACTTTTTGTCGAGCTTCGGGACTTCGGAGAGGTCGTAGATCTCACCGTCGACCCGGACGCGTACGTATCCGTCATGCCTGAGTTCGTCAAAAACCTTCTGGTGCTCGCCTTTTCTGCCGCGGACGCACGGCGCGATCACCTGGATTTTTGTGCCTTCCGGGAGCGACATGACGCGGTCCACGACCTGGTCGATGGACTGCCGTTCGATGACACGTCCGCAGTTCGGGCAGTGCGGCGTACCGCACCGGGCGTAAAGAAGACGCAGGTAGTCATGGATCTCCGTGACGGTGCCGACTGTGGAGCGCGGGTTGTTGCTCGTGCTCTTCTGGTCGATCGAAATGGCGGGAGACAGTCCGTCGATACTGTCGAGATCGGGCTTGTCCATCTGCCCGAGAAACATGCGGGCGTAGGAAGAAAGGCTTTCGACGTAGCGGCGCTGGCCTTCCGCGTAGATCGTGTCGAAGGCAAGGCTGGACTTTCCGCTTCCGGACAGGCCGGTGAAAACGACCAGCTTGTCGCGCGGAATGGTGAGGTCTATATTCTTGAGATTGTGCTCGCGGGCACCCTTGATGACGATATCTTTCATATGACTCCGGTCGGATGATCAAACTGTTGACTCAGGAAGGTATTGTATCAGAAACGGATGTGAACAGATACCGCCTGAAAGAGAAAAAATTGTGAAACGGAAGGAAGTTTTCTTCCGCGTTATTTTCTGGTTCTGCCGTGCGCTCTCCGCCTTGAACCGATCGTTCCGGGCTTCGGCTTCGTGCTGACCTGTGTCTCGATGCCCTGCAGCTGGCGGATCTGGTCGCGCAGTTTTGCCGCCTGTTCGAATTCGAGCTCGCGGGCGCACTGCTGCATCTGCTCCGTCATGATGGCGATCTTTTCGAGACGTTCCTCGTCCGTCAGTTCCTCGCCGGAATCCTTCGACTTCGTCGAGATGACCAGGGTGTCGTGAACGGCCTTCCGGATCGTCTGGGGCGTGATGCCGTTTTCCCTGTTGTACGCGTCCTGCTTTTCGCGTCGGCGGTTCGTTTCCCTGATGGCGTAGTCCATGGACGGCGTAACGGTATCCGCGTACATGATGACGCGTCCTTCCGCATTTCTCGCGGCTCTTCCTACCGTCTGGATGAGACTGGTGGAGGAACGGAGGAAGCCTTCCTTGTCCGCGTCGAGGATCGCGACGAGACCGACCTCCGGAAGGTCAAGACCTTCCCTTAAAAGGTTAATGCCGACCAGCACGTCGAACTCCCCGAGCCTGAGATCGCGGATGATCTCCATCCGTTCCATCGTGTCGATGTCCGAATGCATATAGCGGACGCGGACGCCCATTCCGTCGAGATATTCCGTCAGGTTCTCGGCCATGCGCTTGGTGAGCGTGGTGACAAGCGTCCTTAAGCCCTTCGCGGCGGTGAGACGGATCTCGGAAAGGAGATCGTCGATCTGGCCGGTGACGGGGCGGACGCTGATCTCGGGATCCAGAAGACCCGTCGGCCGGATGATCTGTTCCGCGACGCGGGACGCGCGCTTCATCTCATAGGAGGCGGGCGTGGCGGAGACGCATATCATCTGCGGGATGCGGGAGAGGAACTCGTCGAACGTGAGCGGACGGTTGTCGAACGCCGACGGAAGACGGAATCCGTAACCTACGAGCATCTCTTTTCTTGCGCGGTCCCCGCGGTACATACCGCCGATCTGCGGAAGCGTGACGTGGGACTCGTCGATCATCAGAAGGAAATCCTTCGGGAAATAGTCGATCAGCGTGAAGGGCGGCTGCCCGGGCTTCCGGCCGTCGAAATAGCGGCTGTAGTTCTCGATCCCGCTGCAGTACCCGATCTCCTGCATCATCTCAAGATCGTATCTTGTGCGCTCGCTGATCCGCTGCGATTCGATCAGTTTTCCCTGCATTTCGAAATCCCTCGAGCAGATCTCTGCGTCCCGCTCGATCTCCGCCATCGCTTCGAGCAGTTTCTCCCTGCCTGTCGCGTAATGGGAGGCGGGGAAGATGGCTGCATGGGAACGGTCGCAGAGGATCTCGCCCGTCACGTGTGAAACTTCGCTGATGCGGTCTATCTCGTCCCCGAAGAATTCGACGCGGAGCGCCTTGTCCGACCAGTTGGCGGGGAAGATGTCCAGCACGTCTCCGCGCGCGCGGAACGTGCCTCGCGTGAAATCAAAGTCGTTTCGCTGAAACTGAATGTCCACGAGCCTGCGGATCACTTCGTCGCGGGAGATCTCCATGCCTTTTCTGAGGGAAATGGACAGCTTCAGGTACTCCTCGGGATCGCCCAGCGCGTAGATGCAGGATACGGACGCCACGATGATGACGTCCCTGCGCTCGTTCAGAGCGCACGTGGCGCTGTGGCGGAGCTTATCGATCTCGTCGTTGATGTCGACCGATTTTTCGATATAGGTATCCGAAGAAGGAATGTACGCCTCAGGCTGGTAGTAATCGTAATAGGAAACGAAATACTCGACCGCGGAATCGGGAAAGAACTCCCGGAATTCCGAGCACAGCTGCGCGGCGAGCGTTTTGTTGGGCGCGATGACAAGCGTGGGCTTCTGCACACGCTCGATCACTTTGGCCATGGTATACGTTTTGCCGCTTCCCGTTACGCCGAGCAGGACCTGAAGGGGATCGCCGTTTTCAACGCCCTTTGAAAGCGCGTCAATGGCTTCCGGCTGGTCACCGCACGGTTTGAAGTCGGATACTAATCTGAATTCGTTCATTCGTTCTCCTGGTGTTTATTCGTCGTATTCGAAGTCTACGATCCTGGAATCCTTGCGGTGGGCGTAGATATACTTGCGTACTTCCTGATGATAGGGATGCGTATCGTATACCTCAAGACCGGCGCGGTCCTTGAAGGTGACGATCAGGCAGAGGTCGTAGCTTCTTTCCCCGTGCCAGAAATCGGCGCCGGTCTGCATGGAGCAGATTTCAGGGATCTTTCCGACCATGCTGTGCAATTTTTCGCGCGCGGTCGGGATGCATTCTTCGGGATCGTGGAACTGGAACAGTACGACGTGTTTGATCATTTTTTTGCCTCCGTAAACAGTTTATAGATGGATAAATACATCGATTCCTTTTCCGTGAGCCGGTACTGCAGCACGCCTGTGATCAGTTCGGAGAGCGTCTGCTGCATGGTGAGGAGCCGGTTCATGGAATACTTTTTCGTAAGGGTGATGGTCTTGTCGATCACAAAATCGTTTGAAATGCCTGACGCTTTTTTGATCTCGGCTTTCGGACGCCCGAGCGAATGCATCTGCTTGACATAGATCAGATCGCGGAGCCTCTTGTTGAGATAGAACAGGAACGGGAAGCAGTCCTGCCTTCCAGCGCGCGTCTCGTTCTCCAGCATGAGAAGCCCGTCTTTGATCTTTCCGGAAAACAAAAGATCTCCGATGATATAGAACTGGTACTCCCGGTTCGGGGTGATGCAGGTCTCGATCATCTGCCTCGTGACCGAGTTTCCTTCTCCGGCGAACGCCCCGGCTTTGAGAAGGGAGTTTTCAAGCGCGGCGAGGTCGTTACCGACGTATTCGATCAGGAATCTCTTTTCCGCGTTTCCGATCGGGATATCGTGCTCTTTTGCGCGTTTTGTCACGAAAGCGAGGAGTTTGCTTTCATTGAGCGTCTGGAATTCAATGATGCGGTTCTCATGAGACTCGGTGAACCAGTTATAGATCAGATCGCCATTTTTCGGCAAACCTTTCCGCACGAAAAACAGAACGGTCGTATCCGGCACCTTGTCCAGATATTCAACGAGCGGAAGCGCGGTGTCGTTATTGAAGTCGCACACGATCACGACTTTCTTATCGTCGAAGAAAGGAAGGGAATCGCATGCCTCGATGATGCCGGCAGGGTCGACGTTGGGCGCCTTGAACAGAAGCACGTTCAGTTCGCGCGCCGCGTCTCCGGGAATATCGGACGCCATCCGCACCGCGCGTTCCTTTGTGTACTCTTCCGGACCCATCAGATAATACGGGCCGTGCAGCGTTTTTTTATTGATGGCGTTAAAGAACGCATTCGTATCCATTCTGTCCATGATGCATTCAGTATAGCATAATTCGGAACCCGAATGAACATCCGCTCATACGCTTGTACGGTCCGACGGAAATCATTATAATTTAATACATGAAATGGTATGAGATAACGGTATATACGACGGATCTCGGAACCGAAGCGGTCTGCGATGCGCTGTCGGAAGCCGGATTCGAAGGCTTTACAATCGAGGAGAGCAGGGAGAAGGCGGCGTCCTTTCTGAACGAGAGCGCGCTGTACTGGGATTTCGCGGATTATGACAAGATCGGTGCCGAGCATCCGTGCGTCAAGACGTATGTCGAGGCGGTCCGGGAGAACGAACCGCGCCTTGCCGCCGCTAGAGATGCGGTGGAACGGATGAAACGGCAGACGTTTCCGTTTGACGTGGGACCGCTCGAGCTCTCCGTGACGCTCCGCGACGACGAGGACTGGGCGAACAGCTGGAAGAAGAACTACAAACCGATGAAGATCGGCGACCGTCTGCTCGTGCTTCCGTCCTGGGAAACTGCCGACGCGGAGGGCCGCGTCGTATTAAAGCTCGATCCCGGCATGGCGTTCGGGACCGGCTCCCATCAGACGACGCACATGTGTCTGGAACTGATCGAGAAGACGGTACGGAAAGGCGACGCCGCGCTCGACCTCGGATGCGGAAGCGGGATCCTGTCGATCGCCGCTGTCCTTCTGGGGTCATCCTCCGCGAAAGCAGTGGATATCGACCCCGTCGCGGAGCATATCGCCGTGGAGAACGCCGCGCTGAACGGAATCGGCGCGGACCGTTACAGCGTATACGTCGGGGACGTACTGACGGACAAAACACTTCAGAAACGGATCGAAGGAAGATATGAGGTCGTCGTGGCGAATATCGTCGCGGACGTGATCATCCGTCTTGCCCCGCTTGCAAGCGGCCTTGTGAAACCGGGCGGCTCGTTCATCGTGTCCGGCATCATCACGGAACGGCTGCAGGAGGTCAGGGACGCGCTCATAAACGCCGGGTTTACCATAACAGAGGAGAAGAGAATGGACGACTGGAACGCCGTTCTCTGCGTTCTGCCATGAACCGCTTTTTTACGGACAACATACAGGGGAATACCGCCTGGATCGCCGGAGATGACGTCAGTCATATCCGCAAGGTGCTCCGCCTGAGACCGGGAGACCGTATCATCGTATGCGACGGAAACGGAACCGAATACACCGCGGAGATCACGGAGATCGGTCCCGACCGTGTGGGCTGTCTTCTTTCTGACATGAGAACCTGCGATACCGAAAGCGCTTACCGTGTGACGCTTCTTCAGGCCGTCCCGAAAACGGGCAAGATGGAAACGATCGTGCAGAAATGCGTTGAGCTCGGCGTGTACGAGATCCAGCCTGTTCTGACGGAGCGGTGCGTTCCGCTCCCGACCAGGGACTATGAAAAAAAGCGGGTTCGCTACCAGAGGGTCGCGCTCGAAGCGGCGAAGCAGTCAAGAAGAGGCATCGTTCCGCAGGTGCTTCCGCTCGTTCCGCTCGGACAGGTCGACACCTCCCGGTTCGACGATCTGATCGTCGCGTACGAGCTCGAGCGGGAGACGTCTCTCAAATCCGTCCTGCGTCATGGCGTCGGAAAACGGATCGGCGTCCTGATCGGACCCGAAGGCGGGCTGGAGGAAACGGAGGTCAGCCGCCTTACCGAACTTGGGGGAAAAACGGTTTCCCTCGGAACAAGGATTCTTAGGACCGAGACGGCAGGCATGGCGCTGCTTTCTCAGCTTCTTTACGAACTGGAAACATGAAGATCGCTTTCTATACGCTCGGATGCAAAGTGAATCAGTATGATACGGAAGCCATGCGTGAACTGTTCGAGCATGCCGGATGGGAGACAGTTCCCTTTGAGGAAAAGGCGGACGTCTACCTGATCAACACCTGTTCCGTCACGCAGATCAGCGACAAGAAATCCAGACAGATGATCTCCCAGGCGCACCGCAGAGCCCCGGAGGCGTTTCTCGTCGTGACCGGATGCTACGCGCAGACGGATCCCGAAAAAGTGAAGGATCTTCCGGGCGTCGGGCTGGTCATCGGAACGGACGGACGGAAAGAGATCGTAAATACGGTCGAGCAGGCCATCGCCGGATCGCGGACTTTCGGGGTTCCGGATATCCGCAGAGTGCATCAGTTTGAGGAGATGGGCGCGGTGGAGGAATCCAGGACCAGAGCCGTGCTGAAGATCCAGGACGGGTGCAGCAATTTCTGTTCCTACTGCGTGATCCCTTACGCCAGAGGCCCCATCCGTTCGAGGAATCCGGAAAGCGTCGCCGCGGAGCTGAAAAAACTCGCGTCGAACGGATTCAAGGAAGTCGTTCTAACGGGGATCCATCTCGCGAGTTACGGACTGGATCTCAAAGACCGGAAAATCCGCCTGACCGATGTTCTGAAAATCGCCGAAGAGACAGACGGGATCGAGCGGGTCAGGCTAGGATCCCTGGAGCCTTTATTCTGCGACGAAGCTTTCGCCGAAACGGCGTCCGGACTGAAAAAACTCTGCAGACAGTTCCATCTTTCCCTGCAGAGCGGATCGGATACCGTTCTGAAGAGGATGAACCGCCGGTACGATACGGCAGGATTTGAGAAGGCGGTCGCCTGTCTCAGAAAGCATATGCCGGACTGTGCGGTCACGACGGATGTGATAGCCGGGTTCGTAGGAGAGACGGAGGAGGAACATCTCGAGACCTGCGCGTTTGTGCGCCGGGTCGGGTTTGCCAGGATGCACGTGTTCCCCTACAGCAGAAGGAAGGGAACTGTCGCGGACATCATGGAAGGACATCTCGACCGGAACGTAAAGGAGCGGAGGGCTTCTGAACTGATCGCGATCGGGAAGGAAATGGAGGAATCGTTTGTGGAGTCCCTGATCGGGACCGAGCAGACGGTGCTCATAGAGGACGACGGGACCGGATATACCGGAAACTACGTCCGTGTCAGATGCAGCCGTCCGGAAGGGGATCTTGTCAGGGTCCGCATTACCGGACGCGACCACACATTGGCAATCGGGGAGGTAATATCGTAATGGAAGACTGTTTGTTCTGCAAAATCATTGACGGGACGATTCCGTCCGCCAAGGTATACGAGGACGAAGACGTACTCGCTTTCAAGGACATCAATCCGCAGGCGCCCGTGCATGTGCTCATCATTCCGAAACGGCACATTTCCGGCGCGGACAAGCTGAAAAGAAGCGACGACAAGCTGCTGGGAAAACTGGTGGCGGTCGCCAACCAGCTTGCGAAGGAACTCGGCGTCAGCGAGACCGGATACCGCCTGATTTCCAACATCGGCGACGACGCCGGGCAGAGCGTGCATCATCTGCACATCCATCTGATCGGCGGCAAGGTGCTGAACTGGGACAACTGAAGCGCCCCGATCCGCATATAAAGCAAACGCACCGCGTCACAGAAATAGATGACGGAACATATATTGCCGCCGTCTGTTTTGTGCGCGGTATACCGATTGTTTCAATCCTTTTGACGGAACCTGCGTCAGATGAACGGATCCGATTTTTTCAAAAACAAATCCTGTCCGTACTTTCCGTGCCATGACACGGATGATCCGGAGTCTTTCAACTGCCTTTTCTGCTACTGCCCGCTGTACGCGCTCGGCGAGCGTTGCGGCGGTTCTTTTACGTATACGGAAACAGGCGTAAAAGACTGCAGCGGCTGCACGTTTCCGCACCGGAAAGACGCCGCCGCGCTGATCTGCTCCCGGTTTCCGGAAATCGCGGAGCTTTCCGGAATCAGACCTTCACGGCTGCTGGAAATCGCTCCGGATTCCAAAGCAACGATCGAAACGATCCGTTCATATAACGCGCTGATCGCGCCGCGGGATGAAACGGCTGCGGAACGGTGCCGTATGCGATGGAACAGCATCGCAAAACCCCTGCGCGGTCTCGGTCTGCTGGAAGACGCGGTCTGCAGGATCGCCGCGCTGACCGGCAGTGAGAACGTATCGGTCGAAAAGCGCGCGGTCGCGGTACTGTGCGCGGATAACGGGATCGTGAAGGAAGGCGTGACGCAGACGGACGCTTCCGTTACTGCCGCAATGGCGAAGCGGATCTCGGAACACCGTTCCTCTGTCTGCCTGATGGCAAAGACGGCGCACGCGGATGTGTTCGCTTTCGACTTCGGGATAAATACGAGCGTCGACGGCGTAACCGATCTTTCGGTGGGAAGAGGAACTGCCAACATGACGGAAGGTCCCGCCATGACGGAAGAACAGACCTGCCGGGCGATCGCGAACGGCGTGGCGCTCGCAAAGGCATTCAAGTCCCGCGGATACCGCATCATCGTGACCGGGGAAATGGGAATCGGGAATTCCTCGACATCGAGCGCTGTGGCATCCGTACTGCTCAGAATGCCCGTTGACGATGCGACCGGACGCGGCGCCGGTCTGTCGGACGCGCAGCTTCTGAAAAAACGCGAAGCGATCCGCCGCGCGATCGAGATCAACAGACCGGATGCGGACGACGCGTTCGATGTCCTGCGTAAGGTCGGAGGGTTTGATCTCGCGGGTCTTGCCGGCCTGTATATCGGCGCCGCCATCGAACGGATCCCCATCGTGATTGACGGTCTGCCGAGTTCCGCTGCGGCACTGATCGCATCGTGTATTGCGCCGGCCTGCACGGTCGCCATGCTTTCAAGCCACTGTTCCGCGGAACCGGCTGCGGAAGCGATTCTGAACGGGCTTGGACTTAAGCCGCTTCTGTTTGCGGAGATGAAGCTGGGAGAAGGAACGGGAGCAGTCTGCCTGCTTCCGCTTCTGGACGCCGCGCTTGCGGTATATAACGGTTCCGTCCGGTTTGAGGAAGCCGGCATCGATCCGTATGTTGCGCAGGAGGGGGACACCCGATGATGATCCTGATCACCGGCGGTTCCGGATGCGGAAAAAGCTTCTTCGCGGAACAGCTGTGCATGAAACAGCCCGGCCTGAGGTATTATCTGGCCGCCATGCAGCCTTACGGCGAAGAAGGAGAAGCGCGGATCAGAAGGCACCGTGCCATGCGCGAGGGGAAAGGGTTCGAAACCGTCGAGCGGTATACGGATTACGCTTCGCTGAAACTGCCGGCCAGTGGAACCGCGCTTCTGGAGTGCGTCGCGAATCTGACCGCGAATGAGATGTTCGGACCTGACGGTTCGGTCACGGATCCCGTTGAGCGCGTCCTGAAAGGCGTATCCGCCGTTTCGGATCAGTGCGGGACGCTGATCGTGATCACAAACGATGTCGGGAGCGACGGCGTCTTGTATGGTGCTTCCACGGAGGCATACATACACGCGCTCGGACGGATCAACGCCGCTCTTGCGGAAAGGGCGGATACCGTGATCGAAATGGTCGCCGGCATTCCGCTATTTTTGAAAGGACAATTGAAAGGATCCTGATCAGGTATGATTCTCGTTTTAGGCGGCGTTGGTGCCGGGAAAAAGGCATATGTAAGGTCGCTCGGATACGCGGACGCGGATTTTACGTCAGATCTGGATGACAGGAAACCTGTCTTTGCAGACCTGGATGCGTATTTGAGGAAGAATGCGTCCGACCAGGAAGCGCTGCTCGCCGCGCTCATAAAAAAGGACGTCGTGATCTGCGCCGAGGTCGGAAGCGGGGTGATCCCGCTTGAAAGGGCGGACCGCGTTTACCGGGAAACGGTCGGAAGGCTCTGCGTGAAACTTGCGCAGGAGGCGTCCGCCGTCGTGCGGGTCGTTGCGGGAATTCCTGTCGTGATCAAGGGAAAGGTCTGAGCGGGAAACGAATTGAATATAACCGTACACATGACAAGAGGAGCGGCGATTATGCCGCTCCTCTTTGATGCTTGCAATACAGTTTATTTCCCGAATTCTACCGTTACGGAAACGATACTGTCATAGTTGTAAAAATTGCGGATCTGGATCGTATATCCGGCCGTATCGTTCTCTTTTGCGGGACTGTCCAGAACGGTCTCGCAGCTTCCGGTCGTCAGTACCTTTCCGTTTGCGTCCAGGAACTTGACGTACATCGTGAGTCCTGAGATCGGCCAGGCGCCTCTGTTGCGGACCCTTCCGCTGATCTCTGCGGATTCCCCGGAAACGATCAGACGGCATGTTTCGGCGCGCCAGGAATGCGCTTCCTTCGTGATGTCCTCGAACGGGAGTTCCCTAGACTGATCCGTGACCCTGGAATCCTTCGCGCCGCAGCCCGTAATCGGGAGAAGCATGGATACGACTGCTATCAGAAGCAGGATACATAGGATTTTTTTACGGCTGCACATTTCCTGACTGGCCCGCTCCGACGGATACCTTCAGATCGGGCATCTCCTTTTCAAGGTAGGAATTGATGACTTCGAGAACGGATTCGTCCTTCAGGATGATCGAGATCTCGATCCTGCGGTTCGCGGAACGGCCTGCGTCCGTATCGTTGCTCTGGACAGGCCTTGTCGCGCCGTATCCCGCCGCGCAGAAATATTGCGAATACTTTTCCAGACTTCCGCGGTTTGTACCGAGAAGATAGGTGAGTACCGAATTGGCGCGGCCTGTCGATAGTTCGCGGTTGTATTCGGCGGATCCCTTGCTGTCGGTATGACCTGAAATCAGTATGCTCTCGATATACTGCGCGTCGTTCTCGTTTGAAAGAAGCTTTGTAAAAGCGCTTGCCAGTTTGTCAAGGAACGCATGTCCGTTCTCCTTGATCGACGTAGAGTTGAAATCGAACAGTAAATTCTCGGACAGGATGATGTTGCCGCTCTCACCGACGCTGACCTGTGACTTGTCTCCAAGCGAGGAGACGATGCTGGACTGGATCTGCTCCAGAACGCTCAGACGCATGTAGGCGATCGTCTGGATGTTGGAACGCAGTCTTGTCAGTTCATCCGTCGTCAGCGCGATATACGCGTCCTGATCGGCGATCATCTTTTCCTGGTCGGAGATGAGCGCGTTGGACGCCGCAATCTGATCCTGCTGCGCCTGGATATTGATTCTCGCGGACTCGAGGTCGAGGGAAAGCGCGGAGAGCTCATCCTTCGCGTCCTGGATCTGGATCATCGTGGCGGCGAGGGAATCCTCGGTCTCCTTGAGACGGTCCTGCGTGCTGATCAGCCTGTTGCCGGTGATCATGTTCTGCAGGTACGCGATCAGCATGAGAAAGAACAGGATCAGCGCCACGCTGGACATCATATCCGTGTAGGACGGCCAGAAGCCCTGCTCTCCTTCGTTTGTATTGACGATTCCGTCAGATTTGAAGGAACGCTGCCGTTTCATCTGTCATTTCCTCCGTTCTGAGGGGACACGGGTCTGCTGAAGTTCCTGTCCGCTGTCTGCTGGGAAGAGGAGCGGCCGGTCGCCGCGCGGACGGCTGTGCCGAAGTCGCGCACCGCGAGGTCCATCCGTTCGATGCTGCCTCTCAGATCGTAATTGACTGCGGAGAAGTCGCGAACGTTTTCATTGAACGTCTGCACGGTATCATAGAAGATCCTGAGCGGTTCCTTGCTGTATTCGATCATGGCGCCAAGCGAATTTGTCGCGTCGGCAAGAACCTGTCCCATTTCTGTCGTGCAGGTATTGAGAGAGGTCTGCACGGCAGATGAATGCGCGCGCAGTTCCTGCTTGAGAGCCATCAGCTGGGATTCGCTGTCGTGTGCCGCGTCCGTCGGGCACTGCGGCGCGATCACATGGTCGAGCCAGAGTTCCGCTGCCGTTTCAAGGCTCTCGCGCTGCGCCTGCGGGTTGAAGATCGCCTTTAACAGCGTGAACACGATGGAGCATCCGACGCCGGCAAGCGAGGTATAGAACGCTACGCCCATTCCGGACAGAGCGGAGAACAGACCGCTTCCGACGCTGTCAAGCACGTTGAGCCATTCATCCGAACTGCTGTTTCTCAGCAACTCCGTCAGGGAGGAAACGGAAAGGGAAAGACCTAGGAATGTGCCGAACAGGCCGATTGTGACGAGAAGGGAAACTGCGTGGTTCATGAACCGTTCGCTGAACAGTTCCTTTCCGAGCGTTGTGGAGATCGTGTTTCCGATGATCGCCGGGGTGTACGTGTCCTTTCCGTACTGTTTGTAGGCGGACGAATACTCGTTCTTCAGCGCGACCGCGAAGCTGCTTCTTGCGCCTCCGCGGATCGAGATGTCATGGTGCAGGCTGCGGTACCGCATGGATACTGTGATCAGCAGGATGACCGAGAGCGCGAAAAGCGCCACGATGATGCCGATGATGATGGAGCCGGCAGGAGCGAGATTCAGGGAACTGAGCATAGGTTTACACCCTCCGTATCTGTGATTGAATCAAAATATACAATGTCAGAATCATCATAATACGGAGAAAAACCGATGTGCTTTGAATTGCGTTTAAGTTGCCAATTCGTTCACAATACGCACCGATTTCAGACAGGATTTGCCGTAATTTCGCTTTCCTCCGACCGGATCAGACGCCTTCTTACGGTTTCCGCGACGATCAGATGGATCAGTGCCGTCAGGCCCCAGCTTACGGGATAGGACAGATAGATGGACGGAAGCGTGCGGAAGGCGGGGAAGATGAACGCGACCCAGAGAGCTCTCAGGATACAGGAACCGGTCAGCGTGACGGCGGTCGATGCGACGGGTTTCGCAAGCCCGCGCACAATGCCGGAACCTACCTCCATCCACGCGAGCAGCACGTAGGGGATCATCATAAAGAACATGCGTGTTTCCGCGGTATGGACTGCGAGGCTGTCCGATACGTAAAGACCGATCAGCTGCCTGCGGAACGGAAGGATGATTCCGATCCCGATCAGAGCGATCAGTGCGGTGACAAGATAACAGTTCTGCATGACCTTCCGATCCTCCTGTATTTCTTCGCCCCGTAGTGCTGGCTTGTAAACGTAACGGAAGCGTGGCATACGGAATTGGTTGCCGTATACGGGAAGCCTTCGATACTCGCAGCCGCGGCGTTTCCGTCAATGACGGCGGAACCTCCCGGGCAGAGCGAATTGTTGATGCTGATGATGGAAGACTGGATCAGCATGTTGGAAAGGGAAAAGAACGCGCCCTGAAAAGCGGCAGGGAGCCCGTCGCGGATGATCTCTTTCAAAGAGGCACGGTCGATCTTCAGCTTTCGGAAATCGAGACTGCACCATCCTTCATCCGTGTGCAGCATGTAGGCGAGCAGTGCGGCGGACAGGGCGTTTGACAGACCTGTCGCAAGCGCGACACCGTCGACCGACATGTGCATCACAAGAACGAAGAACAGGTTCATGATCACGTTGAACATACCGGATGCGCTCAGCACGAACAGCGGGGTTTTCGTGTCTCCCTTTGCGCGGAACACGGCAATGAGAAAGTTCGTCGCCGCGAGGAATGGCGCACAGAGGAAATATACCTTCGTATACAGCGTGGCGAGATCCAGGATGTGACCCTGATCCCCGAGAAGCGATAGGACGGGGCGGCTGACGGAAAGACCGAGCACCGCGCACACCGCTCCGGAGATGACGGCGACCATGAGGGAAGTATGAACGGCATTTTCCGTCGCGGTCTTATCGTTTCTTCCGATATTGCGCGCTACCACGACGGTCGTTCCGAGCGCGAATCCCATAAAGGTATTCAGGATGAGATTGATCATCGCGTTCGTCGTCCCGATGGAACCGATGGCGCCTTCAACACCGGAAAGCCCCACGATGATCATATCCGCAGCGGAGTAGCACATCTGCAGAAGATTGGTCAGGATGAGGGGTATGACGAACCGGACGATCTTGATGAACAGCGGTCCCTCAAGCAGGTCGGTATCGTATTTCGGTGCGTTGATTTTGATCCTTCTCAGCGGAATGCCCTCCCGTACAATGGTGAACAGGCTTTTTAAAAAACGCACCGGACCGGATGAGGTCCGATGCGGCAGTGACGGTCCGGATGTACGGAATCAAGTGTCGGTGAAATCCAGGAACTGATAGGATTCCGAATCCTGCTGGGCAGGAGCTTTTTTGGCTTCATATTCGATCGCCTTGCGGAACTGCGTCTCGTAGAGCTCGCGGTATACGCCGTTCAGCTCGAGCAGCTCGTCATGCTTGCCCTGTTCGATGATCTCACCGTTTTTCAGGACGAGGATCTTGTCCGCCTTGAGGATCGTCGAGAGCCGATGCGCGATGACGATGCTCGTCCTGCCCTGCATGAGCACTTCAAGCGCGTCCTGAATCGAGTTCTCGGAGATCGAATCCAGCGCGGATGTCGCTTCGTCGAGGATCAGGATCTGCGGATCCTTCAGAATGACACGCGCGATGGAAAGGCGCTGCTTTTCGCCGCCGGACAGTTTCAGACCGCGGTTTCCGACCTTGGTGTCGTAGCCGTCAGGCTGTGAGACGATGAAGTTGTGAATGTTCGCGGTCTTGCATGCGGCTTCGATCTCCTCCTGCGTCGCGTCTTCCTTTGCGAACAGCAGATTGTCGCGGATCGTTCCGTTAAACAGATACGATTCCTGCGTGACGACGCCGATGCAGCTGCGGAGATAGGGGAGATCAAATTTCCGGACGTCGAGTTTCGAGATCATGACCCGGCCGGAAAGCACGTCGTACAGGCGCGGGATCAGGTTGACCACCGTGGACTTGCCGGAACCGGAGGGGCCCACGATCGCGTACATCTTTCCGCCGGGGACCGTGAAGTTGATGTCCTTCAGAAGCGGCACGCTCGGGTCATACGAGAACGCGACATGGTCGAACACGATATCCTTGTTCTTGACATTCGGCTTTTTGCCGAATTTCGGGTTCTGGATGGACGGAACCTTGTCGAAATAGCTGAAGATTCTGGTAAACAGGGCAAGCGATCTCGTAAAGTCGACGCCGATATTCAGAAGGGATTCGACGGGACGGTAGAGGCGGTTGACCAGGGTGACGGTCGCGGTGATGGTACCGACGGTCAGCGTGGGATCGGTTTTTGAGATGATGAAATAGCCGCCCGCGAAATAGATGAGCAGCGGACCGATCTGCGTGAACATGCCCATGACGACCCTGAACCAGGAGCCGCTGCGCTGTTCCTTCATGTTCAGCTGCGTCACTTCCTCGTTGACAGCCTTAAAGCGGTCGAATTCCTTCTGCTCACGCGTGAACAGCTTTACGAGAAGTGACCCGGATACGCTCAGCGATTCGTTGATCAGCTGGTTCAGCTCGTCGTTCTTTTCCTGGCTTTCCGAAAGGAGTTTCCAGCGCGTCTTGCCGACTTTTTTTGTCGGAAGAACGAGGAGCGGAATCACGACGATGCCGATGATGGCGAGCTGCCAGCTCATGGAAAAGAGCGCGACGAGCGTGGTGACGACGGTCGCGATGTTTGACACGATATTCGTCAGCGTGCTGGAGATGATCGTGCTGACGCCGCTGATATCGGTGTTCATTCTCGTGATGATGTCGCCCTGTTTTTCCGTCGTGAAGAACGAATGCGGCATGCTCTGCAGATGCTGGAACATCTGGTTCTTCATATCGAAGATGATACGCTGCGAGATCCAGGAGTTGATATAGTTCTCGAGTACGCCGATGATCTGGGAGACGGCCATCGTGGCGAATGCCATCAGAAGAAGCTGGACGAGCAGCCGCATGTCCTTGCCGATCAGCGCTTCGTCCACGATCTTTCCGGTGATGATGGACGGGAGCAGACCGACGGTTGCGGAGAGGATGATCGCGATGAACACGAACGCAAACTGCAGCCAGTAGGGTTTCAGGTAGGAAAGAATGCGCAGGAGCAGTTCTTTCGTAACCTTCGGCATGTTTGTCTTTTCCTCATCCGTCAGGAATCCCCGGGGACCGAGAGAATGTGGGCCGCCAAATCCGCCAGCCATTCGATTCACTTCCTTATCTTGGGATTGTATATGTATATATAATTATATGCGTTCGGCAGGTCTCTGTCACGGGCTGACATGAAAAAATATATTAAATGCGCAGATCAAAGAATTGTTAGCACTCTTGTCTGGTGAGTGCTAACATTTTACAATTCCATCACAATTCCACCCTTTTTCCATAACAATTGCGATCTATCATGAAGACAACAAAAGAAAGAACTCCCGGGCATACGGAACTGGGTTCCGGCCGGGGGAAATGATAGACAGGAGGTCAAAGATTATGTTTGGACTTACACCGTATGAAAGAAGACATCACATGTCGTATTACGATCCGTTCCGTGATCTGAACGAACTCGAAGACGCGTTTTTCGGCAGAGGCGAAGCGGTCGGTTTCAAGACCGATATCAGGGAGCTTGACGACAAGTTTGTTCTGGAAGCGGATATGCCGGGATTCAGCAAAGAGGATATCAAAGTCGATATTAACGGCGACTGCATGACGATCAGCGCGGAAAGAAAGCAGGAGTCCGAGGAAAAGGACGAGAAGAACCACTTCATCCGCCGTGAGCGTTCCTTCGGTTCCTACAGCAGAAGCTTCGACATCAGCAACGTGGAAGCGAAGGATATCAAGGCTCAGTACAAGGATGGCGTCCTGACGCTGGAGCTTCCGAAGAAATCGGATGTACAGCCTGAGTCCAGGAGACTGGAGATCGAATAACGGATAAAAGATTTTCCTGCCGGTCCGTGAAAACGGACCGGTATTTTTATGCCCGGTCAGGTCGTCAGTTCCTTCAGCACAAGGTCCGTGATTCCGTCCGAGATCCGAACAAGGCGAATGACCTTCGGATGGGACGCGTACTCTTCCGTGATCAGATCCCGGATGGCGGTTCCGTTATGATACCCGTGAATGACGCGGACGCGGTATGTGCAGCCCGCGTTTTTCAGAGCGGCGTCGATGGCGATCTTCGCCTGATAACGGTTTTTTGCATGCAGGTCGATCGTTCGGAACGGATCGGCAGCGGGTTTCATAGCGTGTACCTCTTGATTTCTGAATAGGAGCGGACAAGGTCGTCCATCGTGAGACGGCAGTTCGCGGGGTTGGGACTCGGAAGAAGGTCCGCCTCGATACCGGTGTCCGGCTGGCACAGTTTCCCGTATAGGCGGAATGCCATCGAGCCCGTAGTAAAGATTTTCTTTATATCCGCCCGCTGAAGTATGATCGAAATGTCGTTTGGAACGGGTTGACGGATCGACGCGTCCGACGCGCCGCTGATCACGCAGCTCCGCAGCACGTCCCACAAAGCGATCCTGTGTCTCAGCAGGAATTCCTTCCGTTCGGATACGCCTTCCGGCACGGGTTCACCATATACTTCCGCGAGCGCGGGAAAGAACCGGTTTTGCGGATGGCCGTAGTAGAAGCCCTGTTTCCTAGACTTGGGGGAAGGCATCGTCCCGAGGATCAGAACGCGGGAATCGGAGCGGTATACCGGTTCGATGGTGTGTTCGATTCGTTCCATGACCGCGGGTCCGTCCTCCTTTCGTATATATAAATAATATAATAATCGTTCGGTGAACGGATTGCACGAAGGAATACTCCTTGAATTCGTCCATACATACTGATAACATCGTTTTATGAACTATCTGAAGCGTTTCATATCCTACTATAAGCCGCATCTGCCGATCTTTCTGCTCGACATGTTCTGCGCGACTGTCGTGGCTGCCGTCGACGTGGCGTTTCCCATGGTCACGCAGTATTTACTGAGAACGCTTCTTCCGCAGATGCAGCAGAACGCCGCTCTTGTGACGCTGTTCGTGCGCATCGTTCTTCTTGCGTTCGCTGCGTACTGCATCCGCGCGGTCATGCTGTTCATCGTGAACTACTGGGGCCATCAGCTCGGCGTTAATATCGAGGCGGATATGCGCAGGGATATCTTTTCCCATATCCAGACGCTTCAGTTCAGCTTCTTCGACAAGGTCCGCACCGGAAAACTCCTGTCCAGGTGCACGACCGACCTGTTCGACGTGACGGAGCTGTCCCATCATGGTCCTGAAGACGTGATCCTGTCCTTTTTAACCATCATTGGCGCGTTCGTCATGATGTTCAGGATCGAATGGAGACTTGCCCTTGCGCTTGTATGCGTGCTTCCGCTGATGATCACCTACGTCATGATGATCCGGGTCCGTCAGAAGCTGGCGGCCGTCAAGGTCAAGGAGAAGATGGCGGTCATCAATTCGGGGATCGAGTCCAGCATTTCCGGCGCGCGCGTCGCCAAAGCGTTCACCAACGAGGAGTACGAGCTCGAGAAGTTTGAGGACGGAAACGATCAGTTCATTCACGCGAAAGATTATTTTTACAAGATGATGGCATTCTTCAACAGCGGGATCGAATTCTTCGTCGGCCTGTTCAATATCATCGTGATCGGACTGGGCGGGTATCTCATCTATTCGAGTTCCCTGGATCCCGTCGTGCTGATCACCTTTACGCTTTACGTATCCTCGTTCGCGTCTCCCGTTAAAAAGCTCGCGAATTTTGCGGAGCAGTATATTCTCGGCATGGCGGGATTCCGGAGATTCTGCGAGATCATGGATATCGAGCCTGAGATCAAGGACAGTCCGGACGCGGTCGAGATGAAGGAAGTGAACGGGGAGATCGAATTCCGCGACGTTTCGTTCTCCTACGACAACGACAAGAGCGTGCTCAGCCATATCAGCCTTACGGTCCGCCCCGGAGAGACGCTGGCGCTCGTTGGTCCGTCCGGCAGCGGCAAGACGACGCTCTGCCATCTGATCCCCAGGTTTTACGAGATCCGGTCCGGATCCATTCTTATCGACGGAACGGACATCCGCGACATCCGTCTCTCTTCGCTCAGACGGAACATCGGGATCGTGCAGCAGGACGTTTTCCTGTTCGCGGGTACCGTCATGGACAATATCCGCTACGGTAGAACGGACGCGACGGACGACGAAGTGATCGAAGCCGCGAAGCGCGCGCATATCCATGACGAGATCATGAAGTTCCCGGAAGGATACAAGACGTTTGTCGGAGAGCGCGGCATCATGCTTTCCGGAGGTCAGAAGCAGCGCGTCTCGATCGCGAGACTGTTTCTCAAGAATCCTCCCATTCTGATCCTGGACGAGGCGACTAGCTCCCTTGATACGGTCACTGAAGCGGACATCCAGCGCTCCTTCGAGGAACTGGCGGAGGGGAGGACCACGATCGTGATCGCGCACCGTCTTTCTACCGTGCGGAACGCCGACGAGATCATCGTGCTCGACGAGACCGGGATCCGCGAGCGCGGGACCCATGCGGAGCTTCTGAAAGCCGACGGCGTCTATTCCGGACTCTACAGGATCGCGCTCCAGTAATCCATTTTGAGGCAGATTTCCGCCGAATTCAGGCGTTTTTCCGGTTTTGCTCCGGTTTCAGAAAAAAGCCAAAAAATATTTTTAAAAAAAGTCTTGCATTCGCCGAAAACTTCCTGTAATATGGGGTTGTTCGCGGTTTGGGCGTATTATGCCCTGCGGACAGGGATGAACGGGAGGTTGCCGGTTCTTGCCATCCGGGTAATTTCCGTCAGGCCCGACACTCGAGGAGAGTGGGGGTGAACTGAAACCGTGCCGTCCCGAACATAATGCACAGCCATTGCGGCTGCGCTTGCATTATGAAGAAGGAAACACACGGATCGGTGGACAGCCCCGAACCACAAAATTTTAGGAGGATACATAATAATATGGCAAACAGAATTCGTATCAAACTCAAAGCGTATGAAGCAAGCCTGATCGACCGCAGTGCCGAAAAGATTGTTGATACAGCCAAGAGAACCGGCGCGGAAGTCTCCGGACCGATCCCGCTTCCGACAGAGAAGGAAGTCGTCACGATCATCCGTGCTCCCCACAAGTACAAAGATTCTCGCGAGCAGTTCGAGATGCGCACACACAAGCGCCTGATCGACATCCTGCAGCCCTCTTCCAAGACGGTCAGCGCTCTGATGAAGCTTGACCTCCCGGCGGGCGTGGACATTGAGATCAAGCTGTAATAAATCGGAGGTAAACCTTAATGAAGAAAGCCATTTTGGGCAAAAAGGTCGGTATGACGCAGATGTTCCTGTCTGACGGTACCATGATCCCAGTCACGGTAATCGAAGCCG
>JAFPXU010000134.1 GCA_017394605.1 Clostridia bacterium
TACTACATCATCATCGACCGGGCGGGAATTTCTCAAAATGTCTACTTTTTGAGACTGGTTGGGGAGAGCGATCTCCCTGCCGATTCCCAGAAGACGCCCATCCTTCCGGGGGAACCGACTTGTACATGTAAGGAGCGGTGTACGGTGGGAACTATTGATACGTCCTGCCCGGTATGTGTGGCAGACAGCGCAAAATGCGCGTGCAAGGAGGAGATCGTTACGCCGAGCCAGCAGACACCTCAGCAGCCCGTGGTAACGGGGAATAACACCGTTCAGCTGGTCGGGATCATTCTGCTGGTTGCCATCGGCGGTGTCGCTCTGTATTTTGTGTTCAAAGGAAAGGCTGGGAAAAGCAGTAACGGAAGCAGACGGGACAGACCCGTGACGAAAACAAGCAGACGAGAAGAACCGGAGGACGAAGACGACGAGGATGAGTTTGGGACGTTCCGGCCGGACGATGATGAAGACGAGGAGGATGACTAAAAATGAGACTTGTAATCGCGGAGAAGCCCTCGGCCGGCAAGATCTTTGCCGCCGTACTCGGGGCAAAAACAAAGAACAAAGGATATTTGGAAGGAAACGGCTGGCTGGTGTCGTGGTGTTACGGCCATCTGACCGGGCTGGCGGATTGCGGAACTTATGATCCCGCTTATACGAAGTGGAGGAAGGAAGACCTGCCCATCGTGCCGGAGCCGTTTCGGTTTACGGTGAAGCAGGACACAAACGAACAGTATGAACGGCTGTGCGAGCTGATGAACCGTTCCGATGTGGAAGAGATCGTCAATGCCTGCGACGCTGGTCGGGAAGGAGAGCGGATTTTCCGTACAGTGTACGACCTCTGCAACTGCAAAAAGCCGGTCTCCCGTCTCTGGATTTCTTCTATGGAAGATAACGCCGTTCGGGAGGGCTTCAATCATCTCGAATCCGGAGCAGGCTATGAAAACCTGTATCGGGCAGCCCTGTGCCGTGCGGAGGCGGACTGGCTTGTCGGGATCAACGCGACCCGGTTTTTCACGTTGCTGTACAGGAACAAACTGAACGTCGGGCGGGTCATGTCCCCAACGCTGGCCCTGCTTGTCCAGAGAGAAGCGGAGATTGCGGCCTTTGTACCGGAGCCGTTCTATACAGTTCAGATCGACTGTGGCTTTCAGGCTGTAACAAACCGTCTGACGGATCGGGCTATGGCGGACAGCCTCGCCTCTGCCTGCCATGAAGCAGTTGTCCAGTCCGTGGAGCGGAAGGAGAAAACCGTGAATCCGCCCGCTCTCTATGACCTGACGACTCTTCAGAGGGACGCAAACCGTCTGCTTGGTTTTACGGCACAGCAGACTCTGGATACACTTCAGTCTCTGTATGAAAAGAAACTCTGCACCTATCCCCGGACGGACAGCCGGTATCTGACGAACGACATGGTATCAGTTATCCCGGAAGTTCTTCGGGCGGCGGAGGCTATATCCGGCTATACCTTCATCGGACAGACCAACGGCAAGGCAGTCTGCGACAGCCAAAAGGTCAGCGATCATCATGCGCTTCTCCCCACCGCGGCAGCGGGAAAGAAAAAACTCGACCTTCTTCCGGGTGGAGAACAGGAAATTCTGAAACTCCTTGCCCTGTCCATGATACGTGCGCTGGCGAAACCGTACCGTTACGAGGAAACCACGGTTACGCTTGTCTGCGCCGGAGTGGTCTTCACTGCGAAGGGGAAAACGGTGTTGGATAATGGCTGGAAGCAGTATGGGAAGGAGCCAGGCGAAACGGATGACGTACTCCCCACCCTCGGCACAGGTCAGGTACTTCCGGTTCAGTGGGCGGCGGTGAAGGAAGGGAAGAGCGTGCCTCCGCGTCAGTATTCCGAAGATACTCTGCTCGCGGCGATGGAAAATGCCGGTGCAAAGGAAATGCCGGATGATGCTGAACGGCGAGGTCTCGGTACTCCGGCGACAAGGGCGTCCATCATCGAGAAGCTGATCGACGCTGGTTTTGTGGAAAGGAAAAAGGCACAGAAGGCGGTGGCCCTCGTCCCCACGGACTTTGGCAAGAATCTCATTGCTATCCTCCCGGAGGAGCTGAAATCTCCCTCGCTTACGGCGGAGTGGGAGCACCGTCTGAAGGAGGTGGAACGTGGCGAACGGACTGCGGAAGATTTTATCGCTGGGATTGTCTCCATGTTGACCGAGATGATGGAAAACTACCAGACGGTACGCGGATCGGAAATCCTGTTCCCTTCCGGGAAGGAGCCGGTGGGAAAGTGTCCCCGGTGCGGGAACGACGTGACGGAATCCCAGAAGGGCTTCTTCTGCGAGAACCGCGGGTGTCGGTTTGTACTTTGGAGGGACCAGAATTTCTTCAGCTCCATCGGGAAGGCGATGGAACGGGAAACCGCTGAAGCGCTGCTGAAAACAGGACGGGTGGCGCAGGCTGGATGTGTCTCCCGGAGAACAGGCAGAGGATTTGACTGTGTGGTTGTGATGGACGACGACGGCGAAAAGACGAGATTTGAACTGGAATTTCCGAAGGATAGGGAA
>JAFPXU010000135.1 GCA_017394605.1 Clostridia bacterium
CGTCGTCAGGATCTCCAGAAGCGCGTCCTTGGGGATGATCCCGTTCTGTTCGGCAGCAAACAGGCCGAACACGAAGTTTCCGCCTGTCACCGGACGGAATACGCGGCTGTCACGGTCGTAGGTCTCCGTCATCTTCTTCATGCGGACCGTTCCGGTCATGATGTTGTTTTCGGAGGTGATCTCTTCGGTGACTTCCGCTACGCTGCCGCCCGCGTACGCGAGCGTGACGGTCTTCGGCTCGCTGTCGTAGGAGACGCCTGCCGGCGCGGAGGTCTGCGTGACGGTGTACGTGCCGAAGGGGAGGCCGGAAAGGACCGCAGTGCCCGTTTCTCCGGTGGTGACTTCCCATGAATCGCCGTTTCCGGAGGTGACGGTGAAGACCGCACCCGCCGTGCCGCCGTGGCCCGCTGCCGGGGTGTAGACGGTGCCGTATTCGGATGCCGTGCCGGTGAGGGACGCGATGACGTCGCCTTCCGCCGAGAAGAGGATCGTGCCTGCGGCCTTTTTCGCCGTGACGTTTACAGGGACGGTCTCGTCCGCCCTTACCTCAACGGAATAGACCGTGGTGTCCAGAAGATACGGCTCCACGGTGGAGACCTGCCTGACGTAATAGACCGAGCCGGAATCGAGGTAGCCCGTGTTGGCGTACCCGTTGCTGGTCTGGGTGGCCGTCAGAAGCAGTTCCGTGCATGCTTCGTCCCGGTAGACGCCCCAGACGGAATACGGGACGGCGGAGCCGTCCTCGGCTTTTTCGTAGATGCGGATCCTGCCGGTTCCGGGAATGACGACATGCACCGTCGATTCGCAGACCGGCACGGCTTTTGCTTCATTGTAGAGGAGCGTTTTTCTGCCGCTTGCATCGGGCCGGTAGACCGTATAGTTGGAGGGATCGCCCGCCGCATAGCCCGAAATGACGAGATCGAATTCCGTTCCGGAGAGGTTTTGAGGCGCGGAGAGCGTGATCGTGCAGTCGGAAACGGATGTGCTGCCGGACAGTGTCACCGTGGAGGGCATTGCGGACGCGGAGAGCCAGTAGGAGTCGATCTCCTCGATATCGAGGTCGAAGGAACCCGCGTAGCTTCCGTCCGGCTGCTTTATAAGGACGAGGCGGTTTACGGAGGGGGTCACGCTCCGTACCGGCTGGACGCCCGCCCGCGCGGCGGCGAGCAGTCCGTCCGCCATGGAGAGTACGGCCGCGTGACCGCTTTTGGCGCAGAGCAGGTCCGGGGAGGTCCTGCGGTTCATGTACGGGGAGATGCCGCTCACGCCTTTTTCCGCGAGCCAGAAGAAGAGCGCGGCCTGTGTCGCGGCGGCCGCTTCGGCTGCGGTGAGACCGTCCGGATAGACGGACGGATAGCCGAGGTCGAGGATCAGGTCCACGCCGTTTCTTACCGCTTCGCTCATGGAAGCGGAGAGCGCTTCCGCCGTATACGCGTCGCCGTTCGGATCGGTCCCGTCCTGCGTCAGCGCGTAGGCGTACGGGTTGACATCGGACGCATTTAAAAGCATGTAGGAGGGGAGGGGCAGCGTGTGCCAGACGCCGTTTTCCCTGTATTCGAGGAAGTCTTCGCTGAGGACGGTGCGGAAGGAGGCGGTGCCGCCGTAGGCGAGCGACGCCGCGGGAAAGAGGGAGAGAAGGGTCAGGATGCTCAGCAGGATTGCCGTCAGCTTAACCGGTGTTTTTTTCATGTAAGGTTCCTTTCTGTGCAGAGAGGGTCGGGACGCTCAGATGACGCCGCAGGGGAGATCCGGATCCGGCTTTCCCGGGCAGCTGCAGAATCTGCACATCCGGGAGTCCGGGCAGAAATGGATGCAGCGGGTGCAGGAAAGATCCAGCTCGCAAAGCCTCAGCGGCGCTCTGTCAAAGCGGGGTACGGCGCGCATCATGCGCTCGAAGGCGGCGTGGCCGCCGGTTGTAAAGGTCATATGTCTGTTACCTCATCGATCAACTTTTGATGTGTTTGCTTTTGTTTCGTTTTGAATCGGTTATCGGGAGACGCTTCTTCAGACCGCCCGCGGCAAAAAGGGCGCATATCCGTTTCAGGATCCCCGCTTCCCGCGGGACCGCCCAATGCCGTGAAGCGTTCGGGGCGGAAGTATCATGATGCCGCATGCCGGTCATGGCGACCCCGGGCTGCCGTGCCCGGATGATCACCGGAGAAGGAGTGCTCAAGTCCTCTCCGTGCGCTCTCGGCGATGCGGAACGTGTCTGAATCTGCTGTTCAATTTTCAAGATGCCGGGGCACTCGAAAAATGTCCCTCCATATAACACGGACAGAAATACCCCGAAATTTGCATCCGGGTACAAAAAAAGTTGAAAAATTTTTTGCTGGATGCCGGATCGGGCTGTAAGGCGGGCAGGGAAGAGCGGCATGCAAGGAGAAAAAAGACGGTCCGGGAATAAAAAGCAGAATTAACATACCCTATCGGGTATAAATGATGTGGAATGCATGTTTTTTATACCCGTAATGGTATAAATTGAGAGGTTTTTATTGAGAATATACCCGATATGGTATAAAATGAGCACATGAACACTATTGGAAAGTTTGTGAAGGAAAACAGGAAAGCGGCCGGATTAACGCAGGAGGAATTTGCCATCCGTGCGGGACTCGGGCTGCGTTTTGTCCGCGATCTGGAGCAGGGCAAAGAAACGGTTCGGATGGACAAGGTCAATCAGGCACTGAGAATGTTCGGAATGGAGGCTGTGCCTGGAAAACGGATGACAAATGAGCGCTTATCGGAAAGCGATGCTCCAAATTTCGATTGTTTTGAAGGCACCGCTTCTGAATTGGAATAAGATTCATTGTTTTTTCTCCGTGCGGATTGATCCATCCATGGATTGGGCGGCTTTATCGATGTCGTCATTTTTCATGCAGCGTTTCTATGGGGAATGCCTTTAAACTATTCCATAGAAATCGTAATCCTTTTTTAGAAGGAACAGAACAGAAGCAAAAGCACTGCCTTGCTGGTGAAGCTCTCCGGCGATTCCAATTAAAAACCATGTAATAGGTTGTATTTATCCTATAATCCGTGTAAAATATCGGCAGGAGGTGCGATATGAAGATCGATACCAACACCATAGCTTCTATGACCGAAGCGAACCAGAACTTTTCCAGGGTCGCACGGATCGCAGACTGCTACGGAGAAGCCGTGATATTCAAGAACAACCGGCCGAAGTACCGCCTTGTCGATCTGGAGCAAGACAGTGAACTTGTCCTGACCGATGACGAAAAAATCGATGTCGTTGCAAAGCGCCTGCTGAACGAATACCGTCCGGCCTTCCTGGAGCTGGCAAAATGATCCGGTTCTCAAAAGAAAAAGTGCTGCTTTTGCATCAGTTGATTACCGAAGAAACCGGCGGCGACAACGGCGTCCGGGACTTCGGATTGCTGGATTCCGCTCTGGAAAGCGTGTATCAGACGTTTGACGGTGCGGAACTATATCCATCCAAGGAAGAAAAGGGCGCAAGGCTCGGATATGCGCTGATTTCCAACCATGCATTTGTGGACGGCAACAAACGGATCGGCATGTATGTCATGCTCGCGTTTCTGCAGGTCAACGGCGTTCCGATCCATCCGACCAATGAAGAAGTCGCACGCGTCGGGCTTGCCGTCGCGTCGGGAGAGATGGACGATCAGGACCTGCTCGCATGGGTAAGGGAAAACACAGAAAGATTATTAAGGAAAAGGAAGTCTTCATGAAACAAAGGAAACATAAAGTTTTGGATCATCCCATACTGGGCTATTTCATCCTCATGATCTTTGCCCTTGTCTTCACTGTGCTCGGAAGCCCGCTGGACAGTCTTCTGGCGAGGATCATTCCCGGGCTCGGGATGTCGGTGGAAACGGTCAGCGGCACCGCCGTCTCGGCTTCCGCCGCCGGCGTCGCCATCTCGTCGCTGCTTGCCCTGCTTGTGTTTAAGCTCTGGTTCCGTCCTGATTTTTCGGGATGCATTTCAGGGGACTACATTGTCCAGGGCATCCTGATCATGCTTCCCGCCCTGCTGGTGCATTACGTGGGGAGCGTCGTCAGCTGGATCACGTTCGGAACGGGCAGCGTGCTGGTCGCGTTTCTGCGCGCGCTCGC
>JAFPXU010000024.1 GCA_017394605.1 Clostridia bacterium
GATGTACCGGACGCCGCGGAAACTGGACAGTTCGGCCGATCCGTCAGCGTGGATCTCCAGGGTGTAGTCCGCGTTCTTATAGGTTCCCTGGACCTTTTCCACGGCAACATCGTGATAGCTGTATTCCGTCTCCGTCAGTCTGTTTCCATCCGTCCTGAACGTATATACGGAGCTCCCCGTTTTATCGGTAAACACGATGGTATTCCCGTCCGCCGTATAGGTACCGGGCATGGTATACGTGTTGTAACCGCCGGTGGAATAGTAGGTGATATTGCTGTATTCGGCGTTGGTTTCATCGAGAAGCGTCAGCCTGTCCTGATAGCGGTCCAGAATCACGTCCGGTTCTTCCGTTCCTTCGGTATCCGGTCCTGTGATCTCGGTTTCATAGACGACGGGTTCCGGCTTTTCCGGTTCCGCGGCGGTCTCAGCCGCGGGTTCCGCAGTTTCCGCAGGCGCTTCCGTCGCTGCGGGCGCCTCGGCGGCTGCCGCGGCGGTCTCTTCGGGCGCGGCTGTCTGCGTTTCGGCCGCGGGTTCCGCCGTAACAGACGGTTCCGCTGTCTTCGGAGCGCATGCCACTGATGCGGCAAGCATCACGATAAGCAGTGTGCAGATGATTCGTTTCATATATAACCTCCGGATTCTTCCGCAGATAATCTTTCCTGCAGACATTTTCATATTATCATACCACTTCTTCCGCCTTCAGGCTACTGTGTCACCGTTTTTATACCTCCGCGCAACAGAAAACTCGCAAAGGCAAACCCGGTGTTTTCTCTCCTCCGCACTACAAGAGCAAACCGATTTGTTGTAGAATAGAGTCAGCCAAAAATGATTCGGAGGTGTCTCTGTTGCAAAGAAAACTGGACAGGAAGTTCTGGATCGCCATGCTGGTCTTCGGCCTCATGGGACAGGTCGCTTGGGTCGTTGAAAACATGTACTTTAATGTTTTCATCTACAAGATGTTCCACGCGACGGCATCGGATATTTCCGCGATGGTCATGGCCAGCGCCGTGGTCGCCGCTCTGACAACGATCATCATGGGCGCCGTTTCCGACAAGGTAGGAAAGCGGAAAGCGTTCATGAGCGTCGGCTACGTGATCTGGGGCGTATCCATCATCGTGTTCGCCTATATCAAAAGCGTCCTGATGACGATCGTTATGGACTGCGTCATGACCTTCTTCGGGTCGACCGCCAACGATGCCGCGTACAACGCGTGGCTGACGGACCGCGGGGATGAAACGAACCGCGGCAGGATCGAAGGCTTCAACTCCATGATGCCCCTCGTCTCGATCCTGATCGTGTTCGGAGGCTTCATGAGCTTCAATCTGGATGAGAGCGGCTCCTGGACAAAGATCTATTACATCATCGGCATCGCGACCGTCATCATCGGAATACTGGGCTTCTTCCTGATCGAAGACGCGCCGTGGCTCAAAAAAAGCAAAGGCAGCCTTCCGGAAACGGTCGCTTTCAGCTTCCGGCCGTCCGTGATCCGCGGCAACCTACCCCTCTACAGCAGGCTCGCGGCGTTCGCGGTGTTCGGCATCTCGATTCAGATCTTTATGCCCTACCTGCTCCTCTACTATGAAAAAGGGCTGGGTATGGCCAACTATGTGCTCATCATGGCGCCCGCCATCCTGCTAGCCGCGGTCGCGACCGTATTTTACGGAAGACTGTACGACAGATGGGGCTTCTACAGAAGCCTGCTCCCCTGCCTCGGCATGCTGTTCGTCGGATACGCGTTTCTGTATCTGACCCGGTCCACCGCGCCAGTCTTCATCGGCTCCCTCTTCATGATGGCCGGCTATCTCTGCGGCATGTCCGTCTTCGGGGCGGCTGTCCGCGAACAGATTCCGGAAAACCGCGCAGGACAGTTCCAGGGAGTCCGCATCATCGGTCAGGTATTCGTTCCCGGTCTGATCGGGCCTGCGATCGGCGCGTTCGCGCTTCGCAACGCGGACCTGATCGTCAATTCCGACGGAACGACGTCGTTTCTGCCCAACCACAGCATTTTCCTCGCGGCTGTGATTCCCGTCGTGATCCTGTTCGCGGCTGCAGTTCTGCAAAGGAGGATCTATTGCCATGACTGAAAATTTCGAATCCGTCCGTAAACCCGAACGTACCAGATGGTACAAGGACGCCGTCGTCTATCAGATCTATCCCTACAGTTTCATGGATTCCGACAACGACGGCATGGGAGACATCAACGGAATCATCTCAAAACTCGACTATGTCAAGGATCTCGGCGTGACCGCCATCTGGTTCTCTCCTCTCTACAAGACCGCCTACAAAGACTACGGATACGACGTCTCCGATTACCGTGCCATCAATCCCGATCTCGGCACGATGGAGGATTTTGACCGGATGCTTTCGGAATGCCATAAGCGCGGTCTGAAAGTCATCATGGATATGGTCGTCAACCATACCTCCACGGAACACGAGTGGTTCAAAAAGGCCATGGCAGATCCGTCCTCTCCCTACCGCGACTACTACATCATCCGGAAGGGAAAGCGTAAAGGCGGCCGCTTGCTTCCGCCGACCAACTGGCATTCCACCTTCACAGGATCCGCCTGGGAGCAGATCCCGGACACGGATGAGTTCTACCTTCACCTGTTCTGCGTGGAGCAGGCCGATCTGAACTGGGAGAATCCCGCCGTACGGCAGGAGGTAAAGGACATACTCCGGTTCTGGCTGGACAAGGGCGTGGACGGGTTCCGTTTCGACGTTTTTAACATGTTTTCCAAAGTGCAGCCCATCTCCGACGACCCCGCAGGTCACGACACCTGCTCCCAGTACGTCGACGGACCGAGGATGCACGAGTTTCTGAAGGAACTGTACCGCGACGTCCTCTCGGAATACGACTCGTATACGGTCGGCGAATCGTTCCTGCCCGACCGGCAGCACGCGCTGGAGTATTCGAAGGAGTCGAACGGGGAGCTGGATACCATCTTCAACTTCTCCCATTTCGACAGCGACAATTTCGTCAAGTTCCTGAAGCGTAAGTTCGATCTCAGGATCTTCAAGAGCGGATTCTTCACGTCGCAGCTCGATAATTTCGGCCAGGGCTGGAACACGCTCGTACTGGAAAACCATGATTCGCCGCGATCCAATTCAAGATTCGGCATCAACACGGCGAAATACCGGTACGAATCCTCCACGTTCCTGCCCGTCGTCACATTCCTCGGATTCGGCACGCCTTTCCTGTACATGGGGCAGGAGATCGGCATGACGAACGCCGACTTCGGCGATATGGAGGACTTCAAGGATCCTGTCTCCCACTTCGTGTACAATCTCCTGCGTCGTTATCACGTTCCGAAAAAAATCGCCTTCCGGTTCGTGCGCTATGGCGCCCGCGATTATTCCCGCGTGCCCATGCAGTGGAACGCGGAAGTCAACGCCGGATTCAACAAGGGCGCAAAGCCGTGGCAGCGGAACAATGCCAACTATCCGGAGATCAACGTGGAGAAGGACCTCTCCTCCGGCCGTTCCATCTACCGGTTCTATCAGAAACTTTTGAAACTGAAACGGGAAACGCCGCTGTTCGTGCACGGATCCGTCAGGGAATACGATCACGACAACAAACGTGTCATCGCGTATACGAGAACGCTGGAGGACCGTTCCGCTCTCGTGGTCGGCAACTTCTCTGGAAGGCCGGTCACCTATACCCTTCCTGCCGAACTGAAGGGAAAATACATGTCCGTCCTGCTTTCAAACTATGAAGACTCCGCCCCGGGCGACGTTCTCCGTCTGCGCCCGTACGAGGCGGTCGTCCTTCAGTGACCATTCTGACCGATAGGAGCAACTCATATGACTGAACCCGAAAGAATCACCGTGACCGCCAACGGCAGGACCGAACTCGGCGGCAACCATACGGATCATCAGGGAGGATGCGTTCTCGCCTCCTCCGTGGATCTGTCCATGACAGCGACTGCGGAAAAACGCGCCGACAGAATCGTTTCCATTCGTTCCGTCGGCCATCACTCGTTCGAACTTGACGTGACGGATCCGGGCGATCCCGATCCTTCCCTGTACGGAACTTCCAAAGCGCTTGTGCTGGGGATCGCGAAGGGTATACGGAATCTCGGTTATCAGGTCGGCGGCTTTCAGGCGGACATCCGTTCGGACGTGCCGTCCGGAAGCGGGCTCTCCTCGTCCGCCGCGTTCGAGGTTCTGATCGGAAGAATCTTCAACGCCTTCTACTGCAACGGGGAACTGACCGACATCCAGATCGCGAAGATCGGGCAGTTTGCGGAATCCGTCTACTTCGGAAAACCGTGCGGACTGATGGACCAGATCGCGTGCGCGGTCGGAGGAATCGTGTTCGTCGATTTCAAAAATCCCGCTGAACCGCGCGTTGAAAAGGTAAACTTCGATTTCAAAAAGACCGGCTACGATCTCCGGATCGAAAATGTGGGCTCCTCTCACGACGATCTGACGGAGGATTACGCCGCGATTCCGCGCGACATGCGCGCCGTTGCGCAGCAATTCGGGAAAAACGTCCTCTCCGAAGTGGACGAATCGGAATTCTTCGCGAGGAAGGACGAACTCATCCGTACGCTCGGCGAACTGCCTGTCAGCCGCGCGGAGCATTTCTTCGCGGAGACAAAACGTCCCGCGCGCATGAAGGAAGCGCTGGAACGGAACGACTTTGAGGCCTATCTGGCCATCGTGCGGGAATCCGCCGCGTCCAGCGAAAACCTTCTGAAGAACATCGTCCCGTCCAACGGGGACCGCACGCTTCAGAACGCGATCCTGGCGAAGCGGGAAAAGCTGAAAGGGAAAGGCGCGGTCCGCGTTCACGGCGGGGGCTTCGCGGGAACCATTCAGATCTACTCTCCGAAAGTCAAAACGGCTCCCTATGAGAACGAATACCCGAGACCGCAGCTGAAGCGGGACAGCTATCTATGTCTGAACGGGAGCTGGAAACTAAACGGCAGGCCGATTGAGGTCCCGTTCCCTCCGCAGTCCCGGCTGTCCGGATTCGGCGCGGACTGCGGAGACCGTCTGCGGTATGAAAAAACGTTCCGGTTTGAAAAGACTAAACAGCGCGCCGTCCTTCATTTCGGCGCGGTCGACCAGACCTGCTCAGTCTTTCTGAATGGCGCTTCCGTCGGAACGCACAAGGGCGGCTATCTTCCGTTTTCCTTCGACGTCACGGACTGTATCGTGAACGGGGAGAACAAGCTTGTCGTTACGGCGGAGGACACGCTCTCTCCGGACTACCCGTACGGAAAACAGACAAAGCACCCAGCCGGCATGTGGTATACGCCCGTCAGCGGGATTTGGCAGACGGTCTGGATCGAGGAACTTCCGGACGCGTATATCACCGGTGTCAAAATCGATACGGATCTGCACGGCGCAGATCTGACGATCTCCGTCTCCGACCGCAGGGAGCCTCTGCACGAACGTGTCGAGATCGAGAATCCGGAACTGTGGGAGCCCGGCAATCCGAAGCTGTACCGTCACACCGTCACCTACAGGGAGGACGCAGCCGAGGTCTATTTCGCGCTCCGCAGCGTCGAAATCCGGACGGAAGGAGGCGTTCCCGGCGTGTTCCTGAACGGGAAACGCATCTTCCTCCACGGCGTGCTGGATCAGGGATACTTCGAGGACGGCATCTTCCTGCCGGAAGAGCCGGAAGAATACATGCGGGATGTCCGGCGGATGCAGGAACTCGGGTTCAACCTTCTGAGAAAGCACATCAAGGTGGAACCGGAATCCTTCTATTACGCCTGCGACCGCGCCGGCATGCTGGTGCTGCAGGATATGCCGAACAGCGGCAGGTACTCGTTCTTCCGGGATACCGCGCTCGGAACGGCAGGCATTCCGTTTTCCGACAGGACTGGAACCGATGGGTTCCGGAAACAGTTTTTTATCTCGCACATGCTGGATACGGCGGATCATCTGCATAACCATCCCTGTGTGATCGGCTATACCATCTTCAACGAGGGCTGGGGGCAGTTTGAGAGCGACCGGCTGTACGGAATGCTCAAGGAGCAGGAGCCCGAAAGGCTCATCGACTCGACTTCCGGCTGGTTCCGTCAGAAAAAGAGCGATTTCGACAGCGAGCACGTGTATTTCCGCGTCAAAAACCTCCGCCCCGGAAAGCGGCCTTTCCTGCTTTCCGAATGCGGAGGGTTCACGCTGTCTGTTTCAGGACACGTACAGGAGAAAAAGAAATACGGATACGGGGAGTGCACGAGCACGGAAGAGCTGACGGACCGGATCGTATCCATGTTCGAGGAGATGGTGCTCCCCGGGATTCCGGAAGGCGTCTGCGGCTGCATCTATACCCAGCTTTCCGATGTGGAAGGAGAGATCAACGGGCTCTATACCTATGACCGCAGAATATGCAAGGTCCTCAGAGAACCGTTGCTGAAGCTGGCCGAACGCATCCGGGACTGTCTCCCCTCTGGGGTGTCACAATAAGCGTTTTATGATTTCGCACAGCATGCCGCAGCGCGGCATGCTTTTTTATTTTACCCCGTTCCGGTATTGCAGCGCTGCCGCAATAAATCCGCAGAACAGCGGATGCGGACGGTTCGGGCGGCTCTTGAATTCCGGATGGAACTGCACGCCCACATAGAACGGGCAGTCCGGAAGCTCCGTCGTCTCGACAAGCCTGCCATCCGGCGACATGCCGCTCAGAACCAGCCCCGCCTTTTCGAGAATCTCCCTGTAATCGTTGTTGAACTCGTAACGGTGCCGGTGACGTTCCGAAATGACAGGGACACCGTAGCATCTCTCCATCTTTGTTCCCGGCACGATCCGGCAGGGATACGCGCCAAGCCGGAGCGTTCCGCCCTTGTCAATCTCGTTGCTCTGGCCGGGCATGAAGTCGATCACCTTGTTCCTGCACTGCTCGTCAAATTCTCCGGAGTTGGCATCCGGGATGCCGGCGGCATTTCTCGCGTACTCGATCACGGAGACCTGCATGCCGAGGCAGATCCCGAAGTACGGCATCCGCTTTTCCCTGGCGTACCGGGCAGCAAGGATCATCCCTTCGATCCCGCGGTTGCCGAAACCGCCGGGCACGATGATTCCGTCCAGTCCCGAAAGCGTTTCGTCCGCGTTTTCTGCGGTCAGCTTCTCGGAATCGATCCATTCGATTTCCACGTGCGCGTCGTTGCCGTATCCCGCGTGATGCAGCGCCTCCGCGACGGACAGATAGGCGTCATGGAGCCCGACGTATTTTCCGACCAGACCGATTCGGACACAATGCGGTCTCGTCTCAATCTTCTTCACCATCTCCTCCCATTCCGAAAGATCCGGCTGATTCGTGCAGATCCCGAGTTCCCTGCAGACAACGCCAGAAAAGTCGGATTTCTCCAGCATGAGCGGCACCTCGTACAGGCAGGGGATCGTACAGTTCTCGATAACGCAGTCCCGCGGAACATTGCAGAACATCGCAATCTTGCGGAAAATGCTGTCCTCCAGCGGCCGGTCGCAGCGAAGCACGATCACGTTCGGATGAATACCCATGCTCTGCAGTTCTTTGACCGAGTGCTGCGTCGGCTTGGACTTATGCTCCTCCGAGCCGCTCAGAAACGGCACGAGCGTCACATGAATGAACAGGCTGTTCTCCCGACCGACTTCCAGTGAGATCTGCCTGACCGCTTCCAGAAAGGGCTGGGACTCGATGTCTCCGATTGTGCCCCCGATCTCCGTGATAACGACGTCCGCGTTCGTCTTCCGTCCGACCTGATACACAAACTCCTTGATCTCATCCGTGATATGCGGGATCACCTGAACAGTTGATCCGAGATATTCCCCCCTGCGCTCCTTGTTCAGAACGTTCCAGTAGACCTTTCCCGTCGTCAGGTTAGAGTATCTGTTCAGATCCTCATCGATGAACCGCTCGTAGTGTCCGAGATCGAGATCGGTTTCCGCCCCGTCTTCCGTCACAAAAACCTCGCCGTGCTGATAGGGACTCATCGTTCCGGGATCCACGTTGATATACGGATCCAGTTTCTGGGCAGCGACCTTCAGACCGCGCGCCTTCAGCAGCCTGCCGAGCGATGCCGCCGTAATGCCCTTTCCAAGTCCCGAAACAACGCCGCCTGTCACAAAAATGTATTTCGTCATTTCCTTTCCCCTGCCTTCTTTATTCCACCGTAACGGATTTTGCCAGATTCTTCGGCTTATCGATATCACAGCCATTTTCCTTCGCCACGTAATAGGCAAGCAGCTGCAGCGGAATGATCTCCACCGCGGACGAGAACACCGTCTCCACATCCGGAATCCGGATCACCTCGTCGGCAACCGCAACGATCCGCTCGTTGCTCCGGAACGCCACAGCCAGAACTTCCGCTCCCCTTGCCTTCACTTCCACGATATTATTCATGGTTTTTTCGAATACGTTCCGGTTACAGCACAGCGCAATGACCGGACAACGGTCCTCGATCAGCGCGATCGTCCCGTGCTTCAGCTCTCCCGCTGCATAGGATTCCGCGTGGATGTAGGAGATCTCCTTCATCTTGAGTGCTCCCTCCAGCGCGGTAGCGTAATCCGTGTTTCTCCCGATGAAAAACAGGGTCTTGGCGGTATGGAGCGCTTTCGCGAACTGCGGGATCTGCGGATTCATGTCGAGCGCGTTCTGAATGGTCTTCGGAAGAAGCCGGATTGTCCTCAGAAGCCTGTCATAGGTTTCCGTATCGATCCGATCCAGCGCGTGAGCCGCGTACAGCGCAAACAGATACAGCACCGCCAGCTGCGTGGTATATCCTTTGGTCGTCGCAACAGCGATCTCCGGGCCCGCCCAGGTATACAGAACGTCGTCCGCCGTCTTGGCGACCGTGCTCCCGACCACGTTCACAACCGCAAGTGTTCTGGCTCCCCTGCTCTTGCATTCATGCATCGCGGCAATCGTGTCGGCCGTTTCGCCGGACTGGGACAGAACGATCACGAGCGTCTCCGGGTCTATCAGGGGATTGCTGTACCGGAGTTCGCTGGCAAGTTCCACCTGAACGGGAATCCTGCACAGCTGTTCGATCGCGTATCTGCCCGCGCATCCCGCATAATAGGCTGATCCGCACGCGGTGATCACGATCTTTCTGATCTTGCGGAGCTCTTCCGCGTCCAGTCTGACGTCATCCAGCACGATCTCCCTTCCCCGTATCCGCGGAGAGATCGTCGCTTTCACGGCGGCGGGCTGTTCCATGATTTCCTTCATCATGAAATGCTCGTATCCGCCTTTTTCTGCTGTACGGATATCCCATGTGATCCTGGTCATCTCTTTTCTGACCGATCTTCCTGTACCGTCGAACACATCGATTCCGTCCGGTGTGATCGAAGCGAACTCCCCGTCCTCAAGATAGATCACGTTTCTGGTGTACGGGACCAGTGCCGTCACATCGGACGCGAAGAAATTCTCGCCTACGCCTGCCCCGACGATCAGCGGACTGTGTTCCCGGACCGCCATGACCGTATTCGGTTCATCCGAACAGATCACGCCGAGCGCGTAGGATCCCTGAAGGCGGGTCGCAGTCTTCAGGACCGCCCTTTTCAGATCCCCGGAATAGTACTTTTCCAGCAGATGCACGACCACCTCGGTGTCCGTCTCGCTCTCAAACCGGTATCCCTGCTGCGCCAGTTCGTCGCGCAGGGTCAGATAATTCTCGATGATTCCGTTGTGAACGACGGCAAAGCGCCCGTCGTTGCTCACATGCGGATGCGCGTTGATATCCGTCGGAGACCCGTGCGTCGCCCAGCGCGTATGGCCGATGCCCGCGTATCCGGGAAGATTTCTACCGTCTTCCGTTCTTTCACAAAGATGGGAGACTCGTCCGGACACTTTGGATGCCAAGACTGTCTCCCCATTCAGTACCGCGATCCCTGCCGAATCATAACCGCGGTATTCTAGTTTTTTCAATCCGTTCAGGAGAACGGGCGCCGCGTCCTGCGTGCCCGTATATCCAACGATTCCGCACATAAACGATCCTTTCTTACTCCCATTCCACCGTAGCGGGAGGCTTGGCTGTTATATCGTACACAACGCGGGTGATTCCTCCGATCTCATTGGTGATCCGGCTGCTCGCCCGCTCCAGAAGCTCATAGGGCAGTCTTGCCCATTCCGCCGTCATGAAGTCGCCGGTCCTGACCGCGCGGAGCGCGACCGTGAAACCGTAGGTCCTGCTGTCTCCCTGGACCCCTACGGAATGCTGGTCCGTCAGAACGGCAAAATACTGGTCCGCAAGGTCTCCGCCCGCACGTTCGAGCTCTTCCGTAAAGATAGCGTCCGCTCTGCGGAGCAGATCCAGCCGTTCCTCCGTTACTATTCCAAGAACGCGCACGGCAAGCCCTGGTCCGGGAAACGGCTGCCGCCAGAGCAGCTGTTTCGGCAGTCCCAGTTTTTCCCCCACTTCCCGAACTTCGTCCTTGAACAGGAGTCGCAGCGGCTCAACAATCCGTTCGAATGCCATCCGCTCCGGAAGGCCGCCCACGTTGTGATGACTTTTGATCACGGCAGCGCCGGAGGCGCCGCTTTCGATCACGTCCGGATAGATCGTTCCCTGTGCGAGAACGCGGATATCCCCCGCCTGCCTGGCTGTTTCCTCAAAAACACGGATAAAGTTCTCACCGATGATCCTCCGCTTCCGTTCCGGGTCCGTAACTCCCGAAAGCGCGGCAAGGAACCGCTTTTCGGCGTTGACCCGGATCAGCGGCAGGCCCATGCGGTCCCGGAACGTCTGTTCGACCAGATCTCCCTCGTTCATGCGGAGCAGTCCGTGATCCACGAATACGCAGATCAGATCCTGTCCGATCGCACGGTAAAGCAGCGCCGCCGCAACAGAGGAATCGACTCCCCCGGACAGGGCAAGGACCGTGCGTTTTCCTTTCAGTTCCTCCCTGTAACGGCTGACCGTCCTTTCGATCCAGTCACCCATCCGCCAGTCAGCGCTGCAGCCGCAGATACCGAACAGAAAATTCCGAAGGAACTTGCTCCCGTATTCGGTATGCATGACCTCCGGATGAAACTGGACTCCGTACAGTTTTTCCGCCTCGCAGGAAAAAGCTGCGATCTGGCAATCCGCCGTGTGCGCCGTTACGGAAAATCCCGGAGGAAGCTGTTTCACCGCGTCCCGGTGGCTCATCCAGCATATGCTTTCGCCAGGCATCCCGGAAAACATAGAATCTCCGTGCGCGCAAAGCAACGTTTTCCCGTATTCCCCGGTCTCCGCTTGTTCCACGATGCCTCCGGCAAGGTCCGCCAGAAGCTGGAAGCCGTAGCAGATACCAAGAATGGGAATCCCCGTCCTGAGCAGTTCCGCGCCGCAGCGCGGCGCGTCCGCGGCGTATACGCTGTCGGGTCCGCCTGTCAGAATAATGCCCTTGCATTCTTCTTTACGGATCC
>JAFPXU010000136.1 GCA_017394605.1 Clostridia bacterium
TCCGAATCTGATAGGATTAACGTAAACTTCATGCGTAAAGGACGAATCGACTAAATGGCAGTCTCGGATATCCTGATTCTTCTCGGCGGAACGGCGCTGTTCCTGTTCGGCATGTCCCTGATGGGCGACGGCCTCAAGAAAGTCGCCGGAAACAAGCTGGAACTTGTTCTCTACCGGCTTTCCAGCACGCCGATCAAGGGCATCCTGCTCGGCACGGCTGTGACCGGTGTGATCCAGTCCTCCTCCGCGACCAGCATCATGGTCGTCGGTTTCGTCAACTCCGGCATGATGAAGCTCAAGCAGGCGATCGGCGTGATCATGGGCGCCATTATCGGCACGAGCGTGACCGGCTGGATCATCTTCCTGTCGAGTCTGAACGGCGAAAGTTCTGGATGGGTCGGGCTTCTTTCCACCGAAGCCATCGGCGCGGTATTCGCGGTCGCAGGTATTCTCCTGCACATGATCTCCAAAAAAATGACCGGCCGGGAACTTGGCAGCATTCTGCTCGGTTTTTCCGTTCTGATGTTCGGCATGAAAACGATGAGCGGCTCCGTATCCGGCTTGAAGGACAGCCCAGCTTTTCTGAATATGATCTCCGCCATTTCACGGCCGCTCCCCGGGCTTTTGATCGGTATTGCGGCTACCGCCGTTCTTCAGAGCGCATCCGCTTCCGTCGGTATCCTGCAGGCGCTCTCCGTAACGGGCGCGATCCGGTTCTCAGGCGCCCTTCCCGTGCTCATGGGCATCGGCATCGGCGCGGCGGTCCCCGTTCTTCTGTCGTCGATCGGCGCGGACGCGAACGGAAAACGCACGGCATTTTCCTATCTGGTCATCAATTCGCTCGGCGTCCTGTTCTTCTCCGCTGTGTTCTACGGCGTGAACGCGGTCGTCCGGTTACCGTTCCTCGATACCGTAATGAACACGTTCAACCTTGCGCTGACCAACACCGTGTTCCGGATCATCATGATCCTGCTTCTGATCCCGTTCATGCGTCTGATCGAAAAGGCGGTCATGGCTTGCATTCCGGAAAGACCAGACTCGCTCCGTCAGGAAGAAGACTTCGCCAAACTGGACGACCGTTTCCTCTCCTATCCCCCGCTCGCGATCGAACAGAGCCGTCTGGTTCTTGGATCGATGGCCGAACGGATGCGTGAAAGCGTTAAGGAAGCCGTATCCCTTCTGTCTGATTATTCCGAAAAAGGATTCAAAACAGTTTTCGACCTCGAGTCTTTGACCGACCGGTACGAGGACCGTCTGGGGAAATACCTTGTACGCATCACGAATGTCACGCTCAGCGATGATCAGGCGAGCACTGTAGGCGAATACCTTCATGTCGTAACGGATTTCGAACGTATCAGCGATCACGCGCTGAACATTGCGCAGTCCGCGCGTGAGCTTTCGGAAAAAAAGATCTCCTTCTCCAATATCGGCGTAAGGGAAATGAATGTTCTTTCCAATGCGATACTGGAGATCCTCTCCATTTCCCTCCAGGCATTTACGGAGGGCGATGCTTCACTGGGTTACAAAGTGGAACCGCTGGAATCCCGGATCGACGATCTGTGCAACGAAATGAAGACCCGCCACGTAACCAGGCTTACGAAAGGACAATGCACATTCCAGCAGGGATATGTCTTTAACGATCTTCTTTCCAACTTTGAGCGCATCTCGGACCACTGCTCCAACATCGGACTGGCAGTGCTCGAACTGAGCGCCCCGAGCTTAAATCCGCACGAATATACCGGGAGCATGAAGGAGATGCGCAGCCACGGTTTCGACGATTCCTACAAGGCCTACCGCGAACGGTTCCGGCTTCCGGATCCCGAATCTCCGGCAGTTAACAACGCTGAGAATAACAACTGATCTTGATCCGGGCGAATTGACAAATCGACTCAATGTCAAATGTTGGGGTTGAGATAAAAGAAATCAAGTAAAATCAAGTTCAAACAGGAGTCTTGCATGAAAGTGTGAGACTCTTGTTGTATTCAGGCATGTAAAGGAAAGGAA
>JAFPXU010000137.1 GCA_017394605.1 Clostridia bacterium
CGGCGCCCAGGCTATCGGAGCGGACGGAGCGGATAAGCGGATCGACGTAATCGCCACCGCCATGCGGCTCGGCGGCGGAATCAACGAACTGACGGAACTGGAGCTTGCCTACAGTCCGGCGCATTCCTCCGCGAAAGATCCCGTGAACATGCTCGGATTCACAGCCGAGAACGTAATCCGCGGTCTGGTCAGCTTCAGCTCCTGCCGGCCGGATCTGAGCGCGGCAAGGATTCTGGACATCCGTGAGAACGCCGAACGGATGGCGTACGAGATCCCCGGCGCGGTCAGCATTCCCCTGTCTGAACTCCGCAACCGTCTCTATGAGCTGGACAGGTCGCAGCATTATATCCTGATGTGCGGGGTCGGTGTCCGCGCTTACAACGCCGCAAGGATCCTTACAATGAACGGATTCCATCATATACAGGTCTATCCGGGAGGTTTGAAGATGTACAGAGCGATTTACGATGAGATAAAACCGAACAGGGCGGCGCAGGAATCTCTCGCCGCAGTATCCGCGGATGATATCACGGTAACGGTCAGTCTGGACTGCTGCGGCATGCAGTGTCCGGGACCGCTGGTAAAAGTATACGAGACAGTCGGGGCAATGAAAGACGGGGACGTGCTGGAAGTCTCGGCGTCCGATCCCGGATTCGCCCGGGATATCGAATCCTGGTGCAGAAGAACGGGCAACACCTTGCTGTCCCAGTCCTCCGAAAACGGACGCTATTCCGCTCTGATACGGAAAGGTACCGCTTCCGTCGTTTCGAGAGACACGGAGGACGGAAAGACCATTATCGTGTTCTCCGGCGATTTCGACAAGGTCATGGCAAGCTTCATCATAGCGAACGGCGCCGCCGCCATGGGCAGGAAAGTGACGATGTTCTTCACCTTCTGGGGTCTAACCGCGCTTCGCCGTCAGGAAAAAGTCAAGGTGAAAAAGAGCTTCATGGAACGGATGTTCGGGTTCATGCTTCCGAGAGGCTTCAATAAGCTCGGACTGTCCAGAATGAATATGGGAGGCATGGGCACCGCCATGATGAAAAAGATCATGAACGACAAGAACGTCAGCACGCTGGAGGATCTTGTGAAGAAAGCCATGGAAAACGGCGTGCATATCATGGCCTGCTCCATGAGCATGGACGTCATGGGCATCCGTCCCGAAGAGCTGATCGACGGCGTGGAGATCGTCGGGGTCGGCACCTATCTCGGAAACGCCGAGGAGTCGAACGTGAACCTGTTCATCTGAGCGAACGGAACCGTTTACTGCATAACAGCAATGCGGTCAAGGGAATCATCTCCCCTGACCGCATTTGTCAAATACCGTTATATCCCTGTCATTTCCTCTGCGGAATGATCTCAAGCCAGTAACCGTCCGGGTCCTGGATAAAATAGATCCCCATTTTGTGATTCTCAAAGCATATGCAGCCCATCTCTTCATGCAGTCTGTGCGCCGCCTCGAAATCGTCCGTCCGGAACGCGAGATGGAATTCTTCCTCCCCGATATCGTACTTCTGCGGATGATCGGCAAGCCAGGTCAGTTCCAGCTCGAATTCGCTGTTCTCATTTCCGATATACACGATGATGAAAGACCCGTCCTCCGCCGTTTTGCGGCGTTTTTCCGTCAGTCCCAGTGCCTTGCGGTAGAACGCGAGCGACGCGTCCAGGTCCTGTACGTTATAGTTCTCATGGATCATCTTAAACTGCATGGCCGTTTTCTTCCTTTCTTTTTCCCGGAAGGACCCAGTGCGTCCGGTCCCCCGCCGTATTGATCATCTTCGTTCCGGTCTTCGACATCTCATGTTCCGCGGCAAACCGTCCGATCAGATCAAGGTCATTCCAGAAGTGCATGGGAAACACATAGTCCGCCCTGCATGCGGAAAGAAACCATTCCATCCCTTCCGCACAGTTCTTCTCCAGCCGGTCGTCCAGTACGACAAACGCCGCGTCGATCCGTTCTCCTTTCAGGCAGGCAATCTCGCGCTTGTATATCCGCTCCTGTTCGGCAAGCCATTCGGGGTCTTCCCCTTCCCAGTCCCACCAGTTCAGATCTCCGGCATGATACACGGTCTCGTTCCCGGTCTTGATCAGGAACGCGACGCCCTCATCGGTGGACAGAAGCGTTCTGACCGTGCCCAGCTCCGGAATCTCGTATTCTCTGTCCGGTTTCAGGAATTGAATCTCCGCGTCTTCCGGCACGGAAGCATTCCCGCGGATATCATCGGAAAGAAGAAATCTTACATCTCTTCCACGTCCCGCGAGTCCGAAGATCTTCGGCTGGAAATGATCCGCGTGAACGTGGCTTGCGAATACGAACAGCCGCTTCTCCTCCGGTTTTTCGTCAATCAGGGACAGGTCTCCGGCAAAGTAGTCGAACAGCATCAGGACGTGATCCGTTTCAACGAGAAATCCGCTGTGTCCAAGATAATCGACGATCATGCTCCTGCCCCTCCTATGTTCTTCAGTTTATTTCCCGCGTCCGGCGTATGTCAACCGGTGAGATCCGGTCACCCCTTTCTTTTCGGGAAGTTCCGGCCAAACGATCAGGGCTGTCCGGAACCGTGCCAGTCCGAATCAGCCCCTTCCGTTACATATGCGTTATTCCCGTCCCCAGGAGACCTTCCTTACAGATCGATCCTCTCAAACGATCGGACGGACTGTTTCAGCGCGGCGCCGGTAAGCAGGGCAAACAAGCAGATCCCGATGCACAGGGCAGCACACTGTACACCCAGATGATCCGACCCGAATGCGTTCAGCGCCCCGAGTCCGGGAACATGATGGAGCGTCTCCGCGACAGCGATCAGCAGCATGCCGACAACGCAGAATACGATGAACGGCTTCCCGATATAATATCCCGTTTTGAAAAATCCCCGGATGAACAAATAATTGAACAGGCCGAACACAAGAAGCGCATAGCCCAGAAACACCAGGTTTGCTCCCATCAGCGCGTTGGCACGGTAAACCGCCGAGTCTTTCAGCGCCGTCATGCGGATAACCGTTACGATGGCCATGATCAGAAAGCTGCATCCTTCCAGGAAAACCGAAAACGCGAATTTGCTTTTTACGATGTCCGCCTTTGACACGGGAAGCAGCAGCGAATAGCTGATGTCATGGTTTTCACGCATCGCCTGGAAGGAATAAAATATCCCGAGCGCGGTGAAGAAAGCTCCCAGCAGGATCGGATAGCCCGGAAGAAACGCCAGCAGCGCAAACGCGACAAAGCAGTAGGAGATCGTTGCAACGGAAAGACGGAGTTCCTTAAACAGCAGTTTTCTCATGACGCGCCTCCTTTTCCAGCCGCAGCATGGTCTCTTCCAGAGTCTCCTCCGCGATGCCGAGCTTTTCATGGAACTGTTCTCTGGTATCCGCCAAAACGATCCTTCCCTCCCGGATATATACGATATGATCCGCGCATTTCTCGAGATCGGATGTGATATGGGTCGAGAAGAACACGGTGATGCCCCTGTCTTTCAGAACAAGGAACAGGTCGGTCAGCTCATCTCTGGAAAACGGATCCAGCCCGCTGGTCGGCTCATCCAGGATCAGCATCTCCGCCCGGTGGGACAGCGCCAAAAGCAGATTGCATTTGACCTTCATGCCTTCGGACATCTCCGAAGGGGATTTCTCTTCATCCAGCGCAAACAGATCCAGATACTGTCTGTATGAGCCATCATCCCAGTTGTCGTAGAACATTCGGGTGACGGAAACCAGGTCCTTCAGTTTCTTCTTCGGATAATAGTTGACCGCGCCTGTCGAATACCCGATCCGCTGCTTGATCTCATTCTCATGCTCTGAAAGCGGGAGTCCGAAATAACGGACATCTCCGCCGGACGGATGGATATGATTGAGCATGGCTTTGATCGTTGTTGTCTTCCCCGCACCGTTCCGTCCGATAAA
>JAFPXU010000025.1 GCA_017394605.1 Clostridia bacterium
GATTCATATGAGCATTGTCATCCTCTCTTTGAGTTTTTGTGTGGTAACTTAACTTTACTTGAGAGCGAAGCACAATGCTCCTTCTTTTTTATGAATTATCTATTAACCTTTTTTTCTTACCCCAATCTTTAATATAGAACCAATTTTATATATGCCGCCGGTTTATTCCGGCGGTTTTTTGTTTTCAATCGATTGACAATTTGTTAGAATAATATCAAAAATGTTATGGAGCGCGTGATTATGAACGACCGTCAGATCGAATGTTTCCTTGAGGCAGCACGCCAACTGAATTTCACGCGTGCCGCTGAGATTCTAACGCTTCCGCAGCCTGCCGTCAGCCGTTATATCTCCTCGCTGGAAGCCGAACTTCAGACCAAACTGTTCGAGCGTGAAAGCAACCGTAAAATCGTTCTGACGACGGCAGGAAAGGCGTATTTCAACCTGTTTCAGAGAACGGCGTCGGAACTGGTTCACACACGCAGCAGACTCTGCGTTAACCCTGAGATCCTTCGCCTGGGAATCAATCATAGCTGGACCACATCAGACTACCTGCCGAAGGTTGTCAGGTACTGTAGACAAAAAAACCCGAAGTTTCAAATTGAATATGAGTGTCAGCCGTTTCATATGCTTACGTCCTCGCTTCGTTCAAGAAAGTTGGACGCTGTTATCGCTTTTGAAAGCTATATGACGCATTCTCTCGAATTCGAGACGGAACACTTCACTTCGATTCAGCGAACGATTCTGTATTCCAAGAATCTTCCGGGTTATGAACAGATTACAAATCCATCTGATTTTTATCCGTTTGATTTTCTCATTTCGGATGATCCGCTGATTCGACATCTGGTGCAGGAGAACGAGGGGGTATTCCGTTCGTTTCATTTTATTCCGAGGATCCGAACCCTTGCCAATCAGGGAACGGTCCTTTCCTACGTGGAAAACGGACTTGGCGTAGCGCTGCAGGATGAATGGTGCTATATCCTTCATCATCCGCGAATGCTGCATATGAATATAGATGAGTATCTGCCTGTCGCGCTCGCATGGAGGAGGGGCGCTCCTCCTGCTGTCGAACTGTTCCGCGAAGGATTGCTGCATGTATTTCAAAACAATTAATTGATCGACAGATAACAAAGCGGAGCAGTCCGGCGGACTGCTCCGAATTTCATTTATGAGTTTTTGAGTTGCGCCATACGTACGGCGCATGTCTGAGTTTATTCAAAATCAGGCAAGGAGATAGCTGTATTCGGCCAGAATCGTGAACAGGATTTTTTCGATATCCGTATCGAGATCCGAAACCTGTTCGAGATCGATCTCACAAACTTTTCCGTCCACCCTGAGCTTGAACTTTTTGTCCGAGATATGGAAGAACCCTGGATTGTCGCTTTCGTCAAACTCGGCTTCCGTCGAGAACAGCGTCAGTTTCTCCTTATAGGGTTTACTGTCATACGGACAGAAGATATAGCAGTTTCCGCATTCGTTGCACATTCTGTCAACATGAATAATCTGCGGCATGCGGAGTCCCTTAACATCCAGAGCGATATTGGCGCGGTTCGGGCAGACCTGCACGCAGCACTCGCAGACGGAGGAGCAGGCAAGGCAGCGTTCGGATTCTCTGTAGCCGCTGTCGAAAGGACGAAGAATACCCTGTTTTTTAAGGCAATCTTCAGGCGAGGGTTCCGCGTCTGACGGGATTCTGTACGCGTATTGTCCGATGATCGCGTCCGTAACGGTCCGCGCGTCTGCAATCGCCTCAACGATTGTCGCGGGACCGCGGTTTGCGTCACCGATCACAAATACGCTGTCCATGGATGTCTGAAGCAGGTCATCCACGGCGACGCGCCCTTTGGGTGTCAGATCGATGTCCTGCTCACGGAAATATCCGTCGTCGACAAGATTTCCTGTCGCGGAGATGAGGGAGGAGCAGGGGAGCTCCACCGTTTTTCCGGTCTTGACCGGCGAACGCCTTCCGGATGCGTCCGGATCGCCGAGACGCATTTCATCGCACACGAGCATGCCGTTTTCAAGAGATTTAGGAGCGAGAAGTTCGGAAAATTCAACGCCGTCCTCGAGTGCAAGAGCAAGTTCCTCTTCGTCGGCTGGCATATATCTCCGCGTTCTGCGGTAGACAAGGCGGACATGTTTCACGCCCGGAACGCGCAGCGCGGTCCTAGCGGCGTCCATAGCTGTATTACCGCCTCCGATGACAGCGATATCCTCGCCGAGAGACGGAAGCGTGTTGTTCTTGAACTGTTCCAGGAAATCGAGAACGTTGATCGCGGTTCCTTTCTCAAGTCTGAGATCTCCGCGTTTCCATGCGCCCGTTGCGTAGATAACAGCTGTATATCCCTGTTTCTTCAGTTCCTTCAGACTCGGGGCCTCTTTTCCGGTTCGGATATCGACACCCATGGCACGGATGATCTCCGCGTCTTTATCGATCGACTCGTCCGAAATACGGAAAGGCGGGATCACATAGCGGACGATGCCTCCGAGTTTTTCCCTGCGCTCAAAGAGCGTTACGGACGCTCCTTCACGGCCAAGGAAATATGCCGCAGCCATTCCCGCGGGACCGCCGCCGATCACGGCAGCTTTGATCTCCCTGTTCTGCGGAACGGCGGGTTTGAGTTCATTAATGACTTCCTCAAATCCGTTTTTCGCCGCGACAAGTTTCGCGTCGCGGATATGCACGCTTTCTTCGTAGAAGTTTCTCGTGCACTTGTCCATGCAGTGATGGCTGCAGATCGTACCGGTCATGAAAGGAAGCGGATTCTTCTGCAGGATCAGCTCAAGCGCCTCTTTATACTTGCCTTTGCCGACAAGTTCCACATATTCCGGAATGTCCTGATGGATCGGGCATCCGTGCGTGCATGGAGCCGTAAAGCATGTCGTCAGCGGGACCTTGGTCGGAATCTTCCTGTTCGGAAGCGGTTTGATCGCTTTTTTATTGCGCGAATCCGTCTTGCTTCTGGTCGCGAGATACTCGACTTTGCCGACGGATACGCCGTCGAACTCCTGGTACTCGGCTTTCAGAAGCTTGTTGGCCATCTGTTCGAGACGCTGGTAACCGCCGGGCTTCAGAAGAGTGGTGGCAAGCGTGATAGGCCAAATACCGGATTTGAACAGCTGCGCGATATTGTTGACATCGATGCCGCCGGAGAAGGAGAGGCGGAGAGTTCCGGCGAATTCCGCGCTGATCCGTTTCGCCATTTCGATCGTGAGAGGGTAGAGGGAACGGCCGCTCATGTACATCTCGCTGCTCGGCAGCTCGTTTCTCGTAACATCAACAGGGAATGTGTTGGAGAGCTTGAGTCCGAATGTCACGCCGTTTTCCGCAGCCTTAGCGAAAAGACGTCTGAACATCGGTACGGCGTCTTTGTACTGCAGATCCTCGTTGAAATGATGTTCGTCGAATACGATATAGTCGAATCCGAGATCATCCAGGATCTTTCTGGCGGTCTTGTAGCCGAGGATGGTCGGATTGCATTTCACAAAGGTGTGGAGTTTCTTGGTTTCGATCAGATAGGAAGCGATGCGTTCGATCTCGGTCGGCGGGCATCCGTGAAGCGTGGAGAGCGTGATGGATCGGCAAATATGAGGATTGATACATTCGAGATAAGCGTCATCCACATGGGAGAAACGGGAAGCATTGGCTTTCGCCCATTCCATGCATGTTTTCCAGGCAGGCGAATTGGAGGCGTCTTTCAGGCCTTCGATGAAATTGTCGATTTTCGGGCTTGTGATGCCGGCATAATCGTATCCTACGCTCATGTTGAAGATGAACCCGTCCGGATCGCCGATATCCCATTCTTTCGAGAGAAGTTTGATCGCGAACCATGCTTTGACATACTCCCAGAACGCATCTTCGACCGTCAGTTCCGTGGACCATTCGCAGTTGTAGCATTCATCCCCTGCCGTGATGCACGGTTTCGGAACACATTTGGAAAGCTCTTCGCCGTCCATGATCTGGACGGTCTTCAGTTCGAAGAACCGCGCGCCGGCATAATAGGCGGCAATGATGTTTTGAGCGAGCTGGGTATGCGGACCTGCGGCGGGGCCGAAGGGAGTGTCGAGCTTCTCTCCGAAAATGGAAAGCTGTTTCCCTTTTACAGCCTGAAAGTGACGGCGCACGCCGAATACGGAACCGTGTTCCGCACGCTCGGTCAGAATCCAATCCATCAGAGCCGGAAACGGAATCGGAGTCATTTTGTCAGACATATAGTTCCTCCTGCTTTTCAAAGAATAATATGGGTATTCATATCAAACATTCAAAAAAGCTGCCGCGAAAACACGGCAGCTGTTGATCAGCCATTAATGGACTTCCACAGGCGGGATGCGCTCTCACGGCATTCCTTCATTAGGGCAGCTTCGTCGCAGACAAGGACTTTTCTGTCCTTCATCAGGACCTTGCCGTTGCAGATCGTCGTTACGACGCTCTTTCCGTTCATGCCGAAGAGGATATGACCGTTCACGTTGGAGGCGTCCATCGGTGTCAGCGGATCATAGTCGGTCACGATCACATCGGCGTATGCGCCGGGACGGATGACGCCGAGAGGCTGTTTGAAATAGCGGGCAGTGATCATCCGGTTGTTGTCAAAAAGCATGGTCGGGATTTCGCTCCAGGCAACGGTCGGATCGCACAGATGATGCTTATGGATGATGTTTCCGACCTTATAGCTTTCCAGCATGTCGTTCGTATAGCCGTCCGTGCCGAGACCGACAAGAACGCCTTCCTTGATCATATGGATGACGGGACCGCAGCCGACCGCGTTGCCCATGTTCGATTCGGGGTTATGAATGACCATGGAATTGGTATCGCGGAGGAGTTCCATCTCAGCCTTGTTGATATGCACGCAGTGAACGGCAAGAGTATGGCTGCCGAGGACACCGTTATCATAAAACCTTTCAATAATGCGCTTGCCGTATTTATCGAGAGAATCCTGAAGGTCTTTCGGCCCTTCGGCGCAGTGGACGTGATATCCAGCTCCGTGACGGTGCGCTTCGCAAAGTTTCAGGGTATCGTCGGAGACTGTAAAGGAAGCGTGAAGGCCCATCAGACCTTTCAGCATATCGGTGTCGTCTTTCTGCGCACGGAGGATGAAGCGTTCGTTCTCCTCGATGCTCTCCATTTTTTTCTTTTCGCCGTCACGGTCGGAAACCTCGTAGCAGAGGCAGGACCTGACGCCGAGATTCACGGAAGCTTCGGCGAGATCGTCCAGACTTCCGGGGATATCATAATAGCTGGCATGATGGTCGAACACGGTCGTAACGCCGTTCTTGATGCAGTCCACAAACACAGCGTAAGCGGAAAGCTTGTTGTTCTCATGCGTAAGCTTCCTGTCGATCGTCCACCACTGGCCTTCCAGAATATCCATGAAATCCTTCGGCTGATAGCCCTTAATGGAAAGACCGCGCGCGAAGGCACTGTAAATATGGTTATGCATGTTGATCAGTCCGGGCATGATGACGCAGCGTTTCGCGTCGATGAAATCAGCATCCGGGTATTTTGCCTTCATCTCGGAAGTCGTGCCGACGTCCTTGATCAGTTTTCCGTCAATGACAACAGCGCCGTCATCATAGAATTTACCGTCGTCCCGCGTGATCAGACGGCCGTTACCGATAAGCATCATATTGAACTCAATCCCCTTTCCTAAATCTCTTTACATTATACTCGTAATAAGCCATGATTTTCAACCGTCAACGGATATGCTCAGAGGTTACGGAATCATCCGTTCCGCCTTTGCCGGACAGGGCAAGACAAGGCAGGCAGAAGAAGGAAAATTCACTGTACAAAGAATTTTCTTTGTTCTAAAATTAGTTTATTAAATCTAATATTGCGGGGTAAATGCCAATGAGAAGAGTAGTCGGTTATCGCTGTACGATCTGCGGAAAGGAATTTCCTTTCGGGCCTGAACTGATGACCTGTCCTTCATGCGGTGAAAAAGGTATTCTCGACATTCTGTACGATTACGATGAGATCCGCAAAACTCTGACGAAAGAAAAACTGAAGAATTGCACGGACAACAGCATGTGGCGCTACAGAGATCTCATGCCTGTGGCGGACGATACGGACGTAAGCAGATTTCTCCGCATCGGGTGGACGCCTCTCTACGAGTCAGCGTCCCTGCGCGACGAGCTCGGAATCAAAAAGCTGTATGTGAAAGACGACGGTCTCAATCCGACCGCTTCCCTGAAAGACCGAGCATCCGGCGTTGCGGTCGCAAAAGCGATTGAGCTCGGATATGACACGATTGCCTGCTCCAGTACTGGAAACGCCGCCTCTTCCTGCGCGGGAAGCGCCGCAAGGATGGGTCTGAAAGCCGTTATTTTCGTCCCTGAACGCGCTCCGGAAGGAAAGGTCGCGCAACTTATGATCTTCGGTGCGAAAGTCGTTTCCGTACACGGCGATTACAAGGCGACATTCGATCTTTCCAAAGCAGCGATCGCGAAATACGGCTGGTACAACCGCAATGCCGGAATCAATCCTGTTATGACGGAAGGCAAGAAGACCGTGGCGCTCGAAATAGCGGAACAGCTGAACTTTGAGCCGACCGACTGGGTGGCGTGTTCGGTCGGTGACGGCTGCACGATCGGCGGCGTATACAATGGTTTTTATGATCTGTATAAACTCGGTCTGATCGACCGCATACCGAAGATCCTCGGCGTTCAATCCACCGGCTGCTGCCCGTTTGTCGACGCGGCGAACGAGGGCAGAGACCCCGTTCCCACGGAAGAGAACACGATTGCCGATTCGATTGCGGTAGGCGTTCCGAGAAATCCGAGAAAAGCGCTTCGCGCGGTACGTGACAGCAAGGGCGCATGGATCGCCGTAACGGATGAACAGATCCTCGATACGATGCGCGTTCTCGGGAGGCATGAGGGCGTATTCGGCGAACCTGCCGGCGTAACTGCAACCGCAGGCGTAAGGGAAGCCGTCGCACGCGGAATCATAAAACCGAACGAAACCGTAACGGCTATTTCAACCGGCAGCGGGCTGAAGGACGTCAGAAACGCTCTGAAAGCTGCCGGCAAGCCGAAATTGTGCGAGCCGGATCTTGACGCGCTCGAAGCGAGCGGCATCCTCGGGTGATCGGTGGCGATTAGCGCAAATCTTGACAAGATGTTTTTGAACTGACTATAATTTTCTATTATGGAACAGGTTGTTTCGCTCTCCTTCGAAAGCGAAAAAATAACAACAATGATGCAAGGAGGATATCATGAAAAAGGTTTTTGCTTTGTTGATGGTTGTAGCTATGATGTTCGTCGTCGTTGCCTGCTCAGGCGGAAACGTGGAACAGGCTGCAGCTGCAGTTGAATCGGCTGCTACCCAGGTCGCTGAGGCGGTAGAGTCCGCTGCCAGCGAGGCCGCTGCACCCGCCGCTGAACCGGCTGCCAAGAGCGATTTCAAGGTCGGTGTCGTGCTGGTCGGCGATGAGAATGAAGGTTATACCTATTCTCACATCGAGGGCATCAAAGAGGCGATCGCAGAGCTCGGTCTGACCGAGGAAGCGAACGTCATCTGGAAGTACAGCATCCCCGAATCCGAACTGTGCTACGACGCGTGCGTTGACTGCATCGAGCAGGGCTGCACCGTTGTATTCACGAACTCTTACGGCCATCAGACTTATGCGCAGCAGGTTGCCGAAGAGTATCCGGACATTCAGGTTTGCGCTATGACGGGCGATACCGCCAGAGCTTCCGGACTTGATAACTTCCACAACGCGTTCACCAATATCTATGAAGCCCGTTATGTTGCCGGTGTTGTTGCCGGTCTGAAACTGCAGGAGCTCATCGACGCCGGTAAGGTCACTGACAAGAACATGGCAGGCGACAACATTAAGATCGGTTATGTCGGCGCTTTCCCGTACGCGGAGGTTGTTTCCGGTTATACCGCATTCTATCTCGGACTCAAATCCATCGTTCCGAACGTAGTCATGGATGTCCAGTACACCAACTCCTGGTTCGATATCACCGGTGAGAAGGAAGCTGCGCTTGCTCTGATCGACCGCGGCTGCATCATCATCGGACAGCACGCTGACTCCACAGGCGCACCGAAAGCCTGCGAAGACATGCTCAACGCCGGCACGACAGTCTACAGCGTCGGCTACAACGTAGACATGCTGGCAGTTGCCCCGACAGCGGCTCTGACCTCTCCGACGAACCTCTGGTCCAAGTTCTATGCTTATGCCATCGGCGCAGTCATGAACGGCGGCAACTTTGACACGAACTGGGCAAAGGGCTATGCGGACGACGCAGTCAAGATCACTCCTCTCGGCGCGTCCTGCGCTGCCGGAACCCAGGAGAAGGTTGACGAAGTTATCGCGGCCATCAAGGACGGTTCTCTCCATGTATTCGACACTTCCACCTTCACGGTAGGCGGTGCTCCGGTAACTTCCGCATTTGCGACCGATACGGACGGCGACTGGGTAAACGACGCGGATGAAGCGGTCTTCGACGGCTACTTCCATGAGTCCTACTTCCAGAGCGCTCCGGCATTCTCTCTGAGAATCGACGGCATCACGGAACTCAACTAATTCACTTGACTGAAAAGATTGGCTGCTTCGGCAGCCAATTTTTTTTGCCCGGATGAATTGTATTGTGCCTGAAATGAATTCACTTTGTTTACATCTTTTTCAACTTTTGCTAAACTAAAAAACAGGTAACAATTCAGTAAATGGCTCTGACCATTTGAAAGGAGACCAAACTTGGAAAAAGCTCTGGAATTGAAAAACATTACCAAACATTTTGGCTCGTTGATTGCGAACGATCATATCGGCCTGACACTTTATAAAGGCGAGATCCTTTCGCTTCTGGGCGAGAATGGCAGCGGTAAGACGACTCTGATGAACATGATCTCCGGAATCTATTATCCGGACGAGGGACAGATTTTCGTTGACGGAAAAGAGGTCGAGATCAAGTCCCCGAAAGACGCGTTCGATCTTCACATCGGCATGATCCATCAGCATTTCAAGCTGGTCGACGTGTTCACCGCCGCGGAGAATATCGTCCTCGGTCTGGAAGGTGATAAAGGAAAACTTGACAAAAAAGCTGTTCACGCTGCCGTAAAGGAGATCGCGGACCGTTACGGATTTGAAATCGATCCCAACAAGAAAATCTACGACATGTCCGTTTCGGAAAAGCAGACGGTTGAAATCGTCAAGGTTCTCTATCGCGGCGCGAACATTCTGATCCTTGACGAGCCTACTGCCGTTCTGACGCCTCAGGAGACGGACAAACTCTTCGCTGTCATGCGGAACATGAAGCAGGACGGTAAGGCGATCATCATTATCACCCATAAACTTCACGAGGTTCTTGATGTTTCCGACCGTGTCGTTGTTCTCCGTAAAGGCAAGTACATCGGTGATGTGGAAACCAAAAACGCTTCCCAGCAGTCTCTGACGGATATGATGGTAGGACGTGCCGTTTCTCTGAACATCGACCGCCCGCATTATGAGAATCAGAAGGATACGCTTCTTGTGGAACACCTGACCGTACGCGATAAGGAAGGCGTCAAAAAGCTCGACGACGTCACGTTTACGGCGCGCGGGGGAGAGATCCTCGGTATAGCAGGTATCGCGGGAAGCGGGCAGAGAGAGCTGCTGGAATCCATAGCCGGGCTGCAGCATCTGGAAGAGGGCAGCAAGATCACATATATCAATCCCGAAGGCAAGCATATCGATATCAACGGGATGGATCCTCTCGATATTATCAACAACAAAATTCTTCTTTCCTTTGTTCCTGAGGACCGTTTCGGAATGGGTCTGGTTGGCGGCATGGATATCACGAAAAACGTCATGCTGAGAACCTACAGAAGAGGCGCGTCTCCGGTACTGGACAGAAAATATCCGCTTGATCTTTCAAACAAGATCGTGAACGATCTCGAAGTCATGACGCCCGATGTGAACAAAACGCCGATCAGAAAGCTTTCCGGCGGAAACGTTCAGAAAGTCCTTGTCGGAAGAGAGATCGAGTGCCATCCGACGGTGCTGATGACAGCGTACGCCGTCAGAGGTCTTGATATCAACACATCCTATACGATCTACAACCTTCTGACGGAACAGAAGATGCAGGGCGTCGCCGTCATATACGTCGGCGAAGATCTCGACGTTCTGCTTGAACTCTGCGACAGACTTCTTGTGCTGTGCGGAGGCAAGGTCTCGGGCATCGTGGACGCGAGAAAGATCACGAAGGAAGAAGTCGGCCTCATGATGACCAAGGTAGGAGGAGGTGCGTAAGATGCATATTTCGAAAAGAACCAACATCTCGACCGGCAAAGCATGGCTGATCCGGGCGATCGCGATTCTCGGCGCCTTGATCGTCTGTGCGTTTGTCATTTTCGCGATTGTGAAAATGAACCCGATCAAGGTCTACATCTCGATGTTCAACGGCGCGTTCGGAACGAACAAGCGTATCTGGGTTACGATCCGCGACCTGATGATCCTGACCTGTATCGCAATCGGTCTTGCTCCGGCTTTCAAAATGCGATTCTGGAACATCGGCGCGGAAGGACAGATGCTGATGGGCGGCATCGCGACGGCATTCTTCATGATCAACTTCGCTGGTAAAATGCCTCTTCCGATCCTGTTTGTCTGCATGATCGTAACTTCCATTCTGGTCGGAGCTATCTGGGGACTGATCCCTGGCTTTTTCAAGGCACAGTGGAACACGAACGAAACGCTGTTCACACTGATGATGAACTACATCGCGATCCAGTTCACATCTTACGCGGTTTCAAAATGGGAGAACCCTCCGGGATCCAACTCCGTCGGCATCATCAACAGAAGCGGCGCGACGAAGAACGCCGGCTGGATCGGCAACATGTTCAGCAGCGGCTACAACAAGGATTACGCCTGGCTTGTACTGATCACGCTCGTTCTCGCTGTCGCAGTCTATTACTACCTGACCTATACAAAACAGGGTTACGAGATCGCGGTCGTCGGCGATTCGGAAAATACCGCCAGATATGCCGGCATCCGGGTCAAAAACGTGTATATGCGCACCATGGCGATTTCCGGAGCGCTCTGCGCGCTGGCAGGGTTCCTCGCCGTTACGGCTGTATCCCATACGATCTCGACGGATACGGCGGGAGGCAGGGGATTCACCGCGATCATCGTGGCATGGCTGGCAAAAATGAATCCGTTCGTCATGATCCTGATTTCCGCCCTGATCACGTTCCTGAACAAGGGCGCCATTCAGATCGCTTCCGACTTCGGTCTGAACGAGTATGTTTCGCAGATCATTACCGGAATCATTCTGTTCTTCATTCTTGGTAGTGAGTTCTTTATCAATTATGAAGTGCACTTCGCCAAGTCTCACAAAGAGTAAGGAGGGATGACAATGAACGGATTTCTTAATTTTCTGATTTCATTCCCGACACTGCTTCATTCCGGCATCATCTTCGGTACCGTTATCATGTACGGCGCTCTCGGAGAAATCATAACGGAAAAATCCGGAAACCTTAACCTTGGTGTTCCGGGCATCATGTATCTCGGCGGTATCGCGGGACTTGCTTCCACGTTCTTCTATGAGAACATCTACTGTGTAAATAATGCCGTCAAACCCAATGCGTTTTTGTGCATCGTAATGGCGCTTGTAGCAGCGTTCCTGGCATCCGCTCTCGGCGCGCTGATCTACAGCTTCCTGACGATCACGCTCCGCACGAATCAGAACGTAACCGGTCTTACTCTTACGATCTTCGGCTCCGGCATAGGAAACTTCTTCGGTGGCAGCTTGAACAAACTCGCTGGCGGCGTAGGACAGATCAATACACTGGTTACTTCGGCGTCGTTCCGTGCTTATCCCGCAAAACTCGTCAACGCGCTGGATAAAGTAACGGAAAAGCTTCACTTCGGACTCGGAACTCTGCTGTTTTCCTACGGATTCCTGACATTCGTCGCGATCGCGCTTGCGATTTTCCTGTGGTATTTCTTCACGAAGACCAGAACCGGTCTTTCTCTGAGAGCCGTCGGCGAAAACACGGGAACGGCGGACGCAGCCGGTATCAACGTAACTGCATTCAAATATCTCGCAACCTGCATCGGCGGCGGTATCTCCGGTATCGGCGGTCTTTACTACGTCATGAACTATATCGGCGGTACATGGGAGAATCAGGGAACCATCGAAGCCCTAGGCTGGCTCGCTGTCGCACTGGTTATCTTCGCGACGTGGAAACCGCTCAGGTCGATCTGGGGATCCTACCTGTTCGGTGTTCTTTACTGGGCTTACTTCTATATCCCGGGTCTCACGAGAAGCTCACAGGAGATCTTCAAGATGATTCCTTATATCGTCACCATATTCGTTCTCCTCATGGTTTCCATGAGAAGAAAGAAAGAGGACCAGCCTCCGGCAAGCCTTGGTCTCCCGTACTTCAGAGAAGAACGATAACACGCATTTCCACGCAGGGAACGGTCATCCGATTCCCTGCTTATTTTTTTTTAGGATATCTAATTAAATTTTCAACCATATCGGTTGAATTGTCTTGAAAAGGGATTATAATGATATTTGTAGGGAAGATTTTACTGTTTTCCAAATAATATTTTATTAAAGGAGTCATAATATGAAGTACGGTCGTATCTACAATTTCTCTGCAGGTCCTTCCACGCTTCCGGAAAAGGTACTGGAAGAAGTTCGCGACGAAATGATGAACTACAGGGGATCCGGCATGTGTGTCATGGAGATGTCCCATCGTTCCCCCGTATATCAGAAGATCATCGATGACGCTGAAAAAGATCTTCGCGAACTGATGAACATCCCGGACAATTACAAGGTTCTCTTCATTCAGGGCGGCGCAACGCTTCAGTTTTCCATGATTCCTATGAACCTGATGAAAAACGGAAAAGCAGTCTATATCGAGACAGGCGCATGGGCCAAGAAAGCGATCGCGGAAGCCAAGAAGGTAGGGGAAGTGATCGTTGCCGCTTCCAGCAAGGATAAAAACTACACCTATATTCCCGACTGCTCCGATCTGGATATCCCGGATGACGCCGATTATGTTTATATCTGCGAGAACGAGACCATCCACGGCGTAACATGGAACAAACTTCCGAATACAAAAGGCAAGATCCTCGTTTCCGACCAGTCTTCCATGTTCCTCTCCAAACCCTGCAATGTTTCGGATTACGGCCTGATCTACGGGGGCGTACAGAAAAATGTCGGACCCGCCGGTCTGGCAATCGTGATTATCCGCGAGGATCTGATCCGCGATGATCTGACGAACCTTCCGATCTATCTGCAGTACAAGACGCATGCGGACAACGGTTCCATGTACAACACCCCGAACTGCTGGGCTATCTATGTTTGCGGCAAAGTCTTCAAGTATCTGAAAGACGATATCGGCGGACTTGCGAACATGGAGAAGATCAATATCGAAAAGGCGAAAGTCATGTATGACTTCCTTGACCAGAGCAAGATCTTCAAGGGAACCGTTGAAAAGAAAGACCGCAGTCTGATGAACATCCCGTTCGTGACCGGATCTGCCGAGCAGGACGCGGAAGTAGTCGCATATACGAAAGCTGCAGGATTCGCCAATCTGAAGGGTCACAAGAGCGTCGGCGGCCTCCGCGCTTCCATCTACAACGCAATGCCGAAGGAAGGCGTTGAGGCGCTTGTCGAGTGCCTGACCAAGTATGAGAAAGAGCACGCTTAATCGCAGCCAGTTTATCTGAAAGGAGTCAATCATGATTAAAATTCTTGCTTCTGATGGAATGGAAAAAGGCGCAATCGCCGAACTGCAGGCGAAAGGGTGCCAGGTGGATTGCCAGTTCTATGAGCCGGACGCGCTCTGCGAAGCTGTAAAGGACTATGACGTTCTGGTCGTCCGTTCCGCCACAAAAGTCCGCACCGCTCAGATCGACGCCGCCAAAGCAGCCGGCAGACTGAAGCTCATCATCCGCGGCGGTGTCGGTGTTGACAACATCGATGTCAAATATGCGGAAGAAAACGGCATCACGGTCCGGAATACGCCGAGAGCAAGCTCGCAGTCCGTTGCGGAACTCGCGCTCGGGCACATGTTCTCCTGCGCAAGATTCATTTCCGTAGCAGGCTATTCCATGCGTGAAGACAAGTGGGAAAAGAAAGCCTATTCGAAAGGAATCGAGCTTTCCGGCAGAACGCTCGGCATCATCGGATACGGAAGAATCGGACAGCATCTTGGCGTCATGGCGAAAGCAATCGGCATGAATGTCATCGCCTATGATATCTATCACATCGACGGAATCGAGGATAAACTCGGCATTCCTTATGTTGAAATGGACGAACTTCTTGCGAAATCCGATTTCATCAGTGTTCATGCTCCGGCGGTCGACGGCGGCGCAATCGTCAACAGGGATACGATCGCCAAGATGAAGGACGGCGTCTGCATCATCAATACTTCCCGCGGTGCCAACCTCGACGAGGACGCGCTTCTCGAAGGTCTTGAGAGCGGCAAGGTACGTGCTGCAGGTCTTGATGTCTATGCCAGCGAGCCCGCCAAGAACAAGGCGCTTTATTCTCATCCGATGGTTTCCTGCACGCCGCATATCGGCGCATCAACCGGTGAAGCTCAGAAACGTATCGGCGCTGAGATCGTCAGCATCATTTCCGATAAGTTCGGAATCTGATCATTTGACTAATAACAGTCCGACTGCCGGAACGCATTATTGTTTTCCGGCAGTCTTTTCTTTTTCTTTTCAAAAACCGCACTTTATAGTATTATATTCATTGTCCGTGCCGCTGTGGTGGAACTGGCAGACACAAGGGACTTAAAATCCCTCGATAGAAATATCGTATGGGTTCGATTCCCATCGGCGGCACCAGATAAGGATTGCTACGAATACAGTGGCAATTCTTTTTTTGTCCGATAATGCGAATTAGACCGCTGGCGTATGCTTACCCATATGTCTACAAATAATCTCTAGATCAACACTACCATTGTTACTGTTTAAACGCAGTTTCCTATGATATAATTCAATATTACAAAATGGTTTAAAATGTCTGCATGCAGGCTGGAACGCTTGAAAAGTATCTGAATGGGAGCGGAAAGCGCTATGAAAAAAAACTGGATTATCATTGTCAATGTGGTCATCATGATTGCACTGCTGACCTTCGTGGTTATTTATTCCAGGAATACGGTCCTGAGGCAGATAGAGCATTATGAAAATACAAACATCACAATGGAACGTGTCACCGAGAATTATCTTGAAGGTGAACAGCGGATTTGTGATGTGTGGGCACGCTATATCAACAGCGAACGGATGTCGATCGAAGAAGCCGCGTCATTCATACGAATTTCTCATGTGCTTCCGAACGCCTCCGCGCATATCGTGTACGAGGATACGCTTTCCGGTCTTTCCACAAGGGCGAAGCAAGGACAATCCGACGATTATTCCGTCTCCTATGAACGAATGGGACTTCTGGACGATCTCAGCTGGATCCATGGCATCGGGGAAGCGATCAATATTTCCCGAGCGTATACGAACCCGGTCAACGGTGAGCAGTCCATCGCTTTCTGTAATTTTATTACGCTTTATGATTCCGCGACAGGCAGTCCCCGAAACGCCATATTGCTGCGTGTTCTGCTGCTTTCCGAACTTGAACAGAAATGGATCATCCCGCATCAAGAGTTCAAAAATGCAGAGCTTTCCATGATCGACGCAGACGGCGATTATATTCTCAAAGGACATTCCTTTAAAAATTCCAGTTTCTTTGAGTTTTACAAGTCTTACAATGATACGGATTCCGCATCAGCGCAGAAAGTGTTTTCACTGATCACTTCTTCGACCGGATCGTTAACCATGCGTAATTCCCGCGGTGAGAACTGTATCCTTGCGTATACTCCCGTTGCCGTTGCAGGCGGATGGACCTTTCTCAGCTTGCTTCCTACAAAGGACCTGAGCGTCAATGCCGAAAGCTGGCAGTTGATCGGAGCTGTTTCCGCCGGTCTGCTGTTGCTGTTCATAATTGATTTCGCCGGCATGGTCAATTTCAATAACAAACTCAAGGCTGCAGCCAGAGAAGCTGCGGCGGCAAACAGAGCGAAAACCGATTTTCTCTCAACGATGTCCCATGATATCCGCACGCCGATGAACGCAATAATCGGTCTGACGACGATTGCTGAAAAGAATCTCGGAGATGCGGAATCGGTAGGCGAATACCTGCGGAAGATCTCGATGGCAAGCAATCATCTGCTAACCCTGATAAACGATATCCTGGACATCTCCAAGGTCGAGAGCGGAAAACTGAACCTGAGCCCGCTGACTTTCTCCATCGTCGAAACGGTTGAAAACCTCGTTAACATGTCGCAGCCGATGATCAAAGAAAAGAATATCGAATTCAACTTCCGGACCAGACGGATGGATAAAGAATATCTCTACGCCGACCAGCTCAGGCTGAATCAGATATACATTAACATCCTTTCCAATGCCATCAAATACACGGACCCCGGCGGGCAGGTCAGCGTGGATATGCATGAGGAGGAGAGTGAAAAAACCGGGTATGTGCGCCTCTTCTACAGGGTCGCCGATACTGGCATGGGCATGAGTCCGGAATTTATGAAAAACATGTACCAGCCATTTTCCCGCCAGACTGACAGCCGCGTAAACAGCATCCAGGGAACCGGTCTCGGACTTGCCATCACGAAGCAGATGGTCGATCTGATGCGCGGAACCATCGACTGCCAGAGCGAACAGGGTAAAGGAACGACATTTACAGTAATACTGGATCTGCCCGTTGCGGATCGGCAGAGAGATGATATGATGCTTGAACCGATGGACGTGCTGGTCGTCGATGATGACGAGATCCTTCTCGAGACGGCGGTTGACACGCTTGAATCCCTCGGCGTTACTGCGGACCGTGCGAGGAGCGGAATGGAAGCGCTCGGCATGATCGCCCACCGTCATCACACCAGCCGGGATTACAGCGTTGTGATCCTTGACTGGAAAATGCCTGATCTCGACGGCGTTGAAACGATTCGCCGGATCCGTCAGGAAGCGGGCGTCAATACGCCCATACTACTGATTTCCGCTTATGATTGGTCGGATATTGAGGATATCGCAAAGGACGCAGGTGCAAACGGTTTCGTCAGCAAGCCACTGTTCCGCTCCACACTTTACGATAAGATCAACTCGCTCCTTGGAAACGAGGCAAAATCCGTTGAGCCGGAAAACGACTATTCCGATCTTGAGGGGATCAATATCCTCATTGCGGAAGATAATGATGTCAACTGGGAGATCATTTCCGCCATGCTTGAGATGTTTGGGATCACGACTGAACGCGCTGAAAACGGCCGTGTGTGCGTTGAGAAGATGCAACAGGCGGACGAAGGAAGTTACACCCTGATCTTTATGGATATTCAGATGCCTGAGATGAACGGACTGGATGCTACAAGAAACATCCGTTCGCTGGATGATCCATGGGCGTCTTCCATTCCGATCATCGCCATGACGGCTGACGCGTTTTCGGAAAATGTCACAGAATGTCTTGAAGCCGGCATGAACGGACATATTGCGAAACCGATCGATATTAAACTTGTCATCAAAGAGATTCGCCGAATCAAGGAGGAAAGATCATGAAAAAACTGCTCTGCGCCATTTTGGCCGTCTGCATGTTAGTTTCTTTGGCTGCCTGTGCCGGCAAGCCAAAGGAACAAGCTGCAGAAGGATTCAAACCTGCGCTTGACACGGCGACCAACTGCAAAACAAAAAGCCCCAAATCTTTTGGGACTTTCTTTGATATATGGTACCCGGTAGGGGAGTCGAACCCCTGTTACCGCCGTGAGAGGGCGGTGTCCTAGGCCACTAGACGAACCGAGCAAAAACTCAACAATCAGAATAATACCGAAAATGAATATTCCTGTCAAGTCATTTATAGAGGAATTATAATGCCGATCACCGCACCCGCAAGGATAAATACGATCGGGTGCAGCTTACTGATCTTCTTGATCTGAGTCAGGACTATCATGACCACAAACAATAACGCGCACCGGAGATCAACAGACCTGAAATCAGCGAAAGAAGTAATCTTCAATGCGGAAAACAGAACGGTAAGGCAGGCTGCGGCAATCAGTCCTGTTACGGCAGAATGAAGCGCGTTGAACATATCGTTTACGATCTTGGACTGACGGTATTTATTATATGCCCTCGCGATAATCGTGATGATGATCACGGAAGGAAGAATCAGCGAAAACGTTGCGACAAGTGCTCCGGGTATACCAGCTGCGGAAAAGCCGCAGTAGGTGGCGGCGTTAATGCCGATAGGGCCGGGCGTGGATTCCGCGATTGCAATCATATCCGTCAGTTTGATGTTCTGGAACCATTCTGAATATTTGACAGTCATTTCCGTCAGGAACGGAATCGTCGCAAGACCGCCGCCGACAGCAAACAGGCCGGTTTTAAAGAATTCAAGAAAGAGAATCAGCAGCGTGTTCATGCTTTCGCCCTCCCGTACAGTATGCCCGCAAGCGCGACGGCGATCACAACGATGACAGGAGAAATATGCATGAAGGCAATAGCTGCGAATGAAGCCACACACAGCAATGCGGTCAGCCAGTTGTGGATGCTCTTTTTACCCAGTTTTATAACGGAAGAAGCTATCAGCGCAGCTACAGCAACGCGTATCCCGTTAAACGCGTGCGCAACGACCGGGGAACCCCAGAACTGTTTTAAAACCGAAGCGATCAGAAGAATGACGATAACGGGAACCGTCACAATCCCCAAGGTAGCCGCAATGCTTCCCGGAACTTTCTTCCGCTTATATCCGACAAATGTCGCCGTATTGATCGCGATGACGCCGGGTGTGCACTGCGCGACGGCAAAATAATCCATCAGTTCGTCTTCCGTAGCCCAGTTCCTTGTTTCGGACAGTTCTCGGATCAGAAGCGGGAGCATGGAATAACCGCCGCCGAAGAGGAAGGCGCCGATCTTCATAAAACAAAGATAAATCTGAATTAATTCCTTCATCAGAACACTCCCCACTGCAAAGCAAAAGCGTACAGGTATCCCGAAAGCAGCACGATCGACAGGATGCTGAACAAAAAGCTCCATGCTTTATGCTTGAGACAAGCGGCAAGACCGATCAGAACAGGCACGCAAAGAATGGAATATCTCGGTGCAGACACAAGATTCCCGAAGCTGAATGCTGCGAGATAATAAAAGATTCCGTAAACCGTGAAGGAAAGACGGATCCTCCGCACGGACAGGAGAAGTAACAACGGAACAGCAACAAAACAGATCAGATTAGGCAGGACATAACCATACAGCGCCTGAGCAGATCCGGAAGCAAACGAGTGAAAAAATGTCTGAACGACAGTGCAGAAATTCTGAAAAACCGTCGTGAATCCTGTATTGGGAAGTTCAGCAGACAGGATGAACCACGGAAATACCGTACCGGATCTCCGTTCGATCAGTGTCACGCAGAATACCGTAACGGCAGGGATCAGAAAAGCGGAAAGCATCTTCGGAATATACGCTCCTGAGAGCGCTCCGGTATCGACTGAAGTGCTGCGGTCGTTTCGGAAATCCGTCATCAGTTCAAAAACGACGGGAACGATGAGCAGGACACCCGTCAGGGCTGTTGCAGCTCCCGCAGCGGCGGAAAGAACTGCGGGGAAGTAACGGCGTCTGCGAGCGAATGACAGCGTCAGAATTGATAATAACAGATATAAAGCGTCCGCAGCGGGCAGATTCAGCAGAAAAGAAGGTGGCAGAACACAAAGAAACCACACGGCACGGAACGCGCAGCCGTTACCGTGATCATTCAATACGAGTCTGTAAAGCGCCGCTGACGAAAGAATGAAGCAGAGGAAAGATAGGATCAACCCCGCAAGAAACCGGTTTCCGGTCAGAAGATTCAAACCGGATACGAGCGCAGGATAAAGAGGAAACAGCGGCAGATAGGAGGATGTCGGGAAACCGGGAGCGGCATACCAGCTGTTCGAAATATTTAAGTAGGAGCTGCCCTGCGAATAGGGCGGATCCCAGAGTGCGGACATCTGCAGTATACCGGATTCATATCCGTATACAGCCGTATGTATCGCGTAAACGGCGACAAAAAACACGATTCTGGATAATGCCGCCATCAGAATGACCGTCAGTACGGGATGACGGACGGTAGGGGATAGGGAACGCTTTCCGTGAACGTCCGCCGCATCCGGCAAGGAATCGGATCCGGCCCGCATCAGTTCCAGAAAACATCCTGAAGTCCGGATCAGTAGAAACGCGATGAGTAACGCAAGCAGACCGGTAAAGACGGTCGGCAACACAGCGGAAGAATTGCCCATAAGCCAGAACGCAAAAAAGCCGATCAGGACAACCTGGGGCATCAGAGTAATCAGTACAGACTTTACCGTATTCTGTTTGTCAGAGAGATTCGGTTTCATATCAGTATAATCAGGAAGCTGCCAGCTTCAGTAAACCTATAACGAGATAATACAGCAAGATCATGACCGGGATACCGATCAGAATTGCGAGCCACTGCTTCTTGAGCGTTGTTTTCTCGGGCTTTGGAGCGTTTTGCTCCGCATCCCGGATGAGATCGGAAACGGGAAAGCATTTGGGGCACTGTCCCAGCTGATCGTTATAAAATGTTCCGCATTTATCGCAATGTTTCAAGCGGCACCTCACCGTATCGGAATCGTTTGTGACTTGACATCATTGTATCACATATCCTATAGTTAATCTGTTAAAAGCGTGTAACAAAGTAGAGTAGGAACCGCTCCGGTGTAAAGAGAGTATTAGTTTGGTGCGATAATACCGCCGTCAGTTCTGAAGTGCACTTTGGTAGCTTCCGGTGACAAAGTAATCTGCGAGTATCTCCGGACGGGTCGTGACCGTTATATCACATGCCGTAAGTGGGATTTTTATCCAAATAAAGTGGAACCGCGGATTATTTCGTCTTTATTCTTTTGCAATAAAGACTTTTTTATTTATTGAGGGAGAATCACGTGTTTGATTTGATGAAAGAAGACATGAAGTGCGTAATGGACCGGGACCCGGCTGCCAAAAGCAAGGCGGAAGTCTTTTTCTGCTATCCAGGACTTCACGCAGTCTGGTATTACAGAATAGCGCACTGGTTCTATAAAAAAGGCAGAAAAACGTTCGCGCGATATATTTCATCGGTCGGAAGATTCCGCACCGGTGCGGACATACATCCGGCTGCGGAGATCGGCAGGAGACTGTTTATCGATCACGCGCAGGGTGTAGTTGTGGGTGAAACCACCGTGATAGGAAATGACGTCACGATGTACCAGGGCGCTACGCTCGGCGGAACAGGAAAAGAGACAGGAAAGCGTCATCCGACGATCGGCGATCACGTCATGATCTCATCCGGCGCTTCCGTTCTCGGGCCTGTCAAAATTGGCAACCATGTGCGCGTCGGAGCGGGCGCCGTCGTGCTGACGGATGTTCCTGCATACGCGACGGTCGTCGGCGTTCCCGGACACGTCGTCAGAATGCGCACGCCTTCATGCGGGAAATGCGGCCGCCTGACCTGCGAATCGAACTATCAGAAATGCGAATATACGAAGATCTGCCCGGAAAGGTCAGATAATTGTCCGGTCCGGCAGACGACGGACGATGTCATCGATTTGAACCAGATGAATCTTCCGGACCCGGTTCAGCAGCAGATCAATGACCTGACGGAAAGGATCCGTCAGCTGGAAAGCAAATTGGAAAACAGCAAATCCTGAAACAAGGCTGAAGGAGTATAAAATGCAGATTTACAACACCATGACAAGAAAGAAAGAGGAGCTCGTTCCTCTCGAGCCCGGCAAGATCGGCATGTACGCATGCGGTCCGACCGTCTACAACTATTTCCATATCGGAAACGCGAGACCGTTTATCGTCTTTGATACCCTCCGCAGATATCTCGAATATCTCGGATACGAGGTAACATTCGTCCAGAATTTCACCGATATCGACGATAAGATGATCAAGCGGGCAAACGAGGAGGGCATTACCGTCAAGGAGCTCGGCGACCGTTTCATCGAGGAATACTACCGTGACGCCGACGCGCTCGGCATCAAGCGCGCTTCTGTCAACCCGAGGGCGACGGAACATATACAGGAGATCATCCGTCTCGTACAGACACTGATCGACAAAGGGCATGCTTACGTAGCCGATAACGGTGACGTGTATTATTCCGTCCGGAGTTTTCCGGGTTACGGCAAGCTCTCCGGCCAGAACATAGACGATCTGGAAAACGGCGCCAGGGTCGATCCGACGGAAGAAAAGCGTGACGCTTTGGACTTCGCCGTCTGGAAAGCGGAAAAGCCGGGCGAGCCTTCCTGGGATTCGCCGTGGGGAAAGGGCAGACCCGGATGGCATATCGAATGCTCCGCGATGAGCATGTCGATTCTCGGAAAAACGTTCGACATTCACGGCGGTGGTCAGGATCTGATTTTCCCGCATCACGAAAACGAGATCGCCCAGTCCGAGGCCGCGACGGGTAAAGCGTTCGCGCGTTACTGGATGCATAACGGATACATCAATGTCGACAATCAGAAAATGTCAAAATCCCTCGGCAATTTCTTTACGGTCAGGGATATCTCCAAGGAATACGATCTGGAAGCCGTAAGAATGTTTCTTCTTTCCGTCCAGTACAGAAATCCGGTCAACTTCTCGAGAGAGCTGATCCAGCAATCGAAAACGGCACTCGACCGGCTGAAAATCGCAAGGCAGCGCCTCGAGGATGCCGCTGCGGGCCCGAAAACGGAAGCTGACGCGGAATTCCTTTCCGAGCTCGAAACCTGCAGAAAACGCTTTGAGGAAGCAATGGACGACGATCTGAACACGGCGGACGCGATCGGTGTTCTGTTCGATCTGTCCCATACGATCAACACGTTCGTGTCTCAGCCCAGGGATAAGGCATCGCTTGACGCTGCGAAAAAGCTGTTTGATTCACTGACAGGCGTTCTCGGTCTGTGCCAGAAAAAAGAGCAGGAAGAGATTCCGCAGGAAGCGCTTGATCTTCTTGAACAACGTCAGGCCGCTAGAAAGGAAAAGAACTATAAACTCGCCGATTCCATCCGCGAACAGCTGAAGGAAATGGGCTACAGCATCGAAGATTCCGCTCAGGGATCCAAACTGAAAAAGAATTAACGGAGGGACCTTTTTATGACACTGCTTTTTGATGTGATCCTCATGGCTATGGCCGTTTACATTCTTGTAGGCGGTATTTCCGGTAAAGGGAAACTGCTGAAAGCCGACAATATCAAGGAAGGCAAGGAAGAGGAATTCAAGAAATACTCCAGAATCACTTATATTGTATTGGGATGCACCATGTTACTGCACAGCCTTATTACGACTGTTCAGAATCTGGTCTATGTCTATGATCCTGAAGCCAAAGCATTTGTCGCGACAAAGCCTTCCGGTCTCACGGACGCGATCAGTTATGAGCTTTTCCGCGCTTTTGGCATCGCATTCTTCGTACTGACGATTGCAGCGCTTGTTGTCCTGATCGTTCTCATGCGCAAGTACACGGATCCGGAAAAAATGAAACAGAATGCCGGCGCCGCGCAGAACGAACGTCAGAAAGGCCATATCCTGCCGGTGGATGCGTTCGATTTCGATGAGGAAGAAACGGCAACCACGGAAGCCGCGGAAGAGAACAAAAAACATCTTGACGATTACGGGAAAACGGAGGAATAACATGGCGGTTCTTGTTACAGGAGGTGCGGGATACATCGGATCGCATACATGCGTTGAGCTGCTCGACGCAGGATATGATGTCGTTGTCGCGGACAATCTCAGCAACAGTTCCGAGATCTCGCTTCAGAGAGTTGAAAAGATCACGGGAAAATCTTTGACATTCTATAACGCGGACGTTCGCGATGGAAATAAGCTGGATGAAATCTTCACCCGTCATGATATTACGCAGGTAATCCACTTTGCCGGATTCAAGGCGGTTGGAGAATCCGTTGCGAAACCGCTGATGTATTATCGGAACAATCTGGATTCCACCATTTCGCTGTGCGAGGCGATGCTCCGTCATAACGTGATGGAACTTGTGTTTTCCTCTTCCGCTACCGTTTATTCGCCCGGAAACACGATGCCGCTGTCGGAAAGCAGCAGCACGGGAAACTGCACGAATCCGTACGGATGGACAAAATTCATGTGCGAACAGATCATAACAGACGTTGTGAAAGCTCATGAAGGCTTTTCCGCAGCGCTATTGAGGTATTTTAATCCTGTCGGCGCGCATCCTTCCGGTCTCATCGGGGAAGATCCTTCCGGAATACCCAATAATCTTATGCCGTTCATTTCTCAGACCGCAGTCGGAAGACGAAAGGAACTTTCCGTATTCGGCAACGACTACGATACGCCGGACGGAACGGGCGTACGGGATTATCTGCATGTAGTCGATCTTGCGAAAGGACACGTTTCCGCAATCAGATATCTCGATGATCATTCCGGCGTTCATATCTTCAATCTGGGAACCGGCAGAGGATCCAGCGTCCTTGAAATGGTTCAAACTTTTGAAAGAGTGAACGGCGTCCGTGTTCCCTACAGGATCGCAGCAAGAAGGCCGGGGGATCTTGCGACCGTCTATGCGGACCCTTCCAAGAGCAACCGGGAACTCCAGTGGAAAACGGAAAAGGATCTCGACGACATGTGCCGTGACAGTTGGCACTGGCAGTCTTCCAATCCGAACGGATACGAATCCTGACACATTTTATATAGAGGTTTCATGAACAAGAAAGTAAACGGCAATACATCGGGCATCAGAGATTCCGTCTTAAACGGAATCTCTGAACTATACGACTGTTCTTTTGATTCGGATACCTTCGTAGATAAGGATCTGATCGACAGGATTAGTTATGTAACAGCGCTCGTTAACAGGGAAGTGCTCGTTTACATCTCACGAGGCGGAAGAGTGCTGGACATCAGGCTTGGCGACGATCATTCCGTTCATATGGAAGAAATCCGCGTAGTCCGCAATACGGACCGGTTATCCGGCGTTCGGTGCATCCATACACATCCCGGCTCGAGCGGCATGCTTTCCGCAGTCGACCTCGGTTCGCTTTCATCCCTGAAGCTGGATGCCATGTGCGCCATAGGCGTTGACCAGAATGGAAACGCCACGGATCTTTATATCGCGTATCTGTCCGTCTCCGACGGCACCGAAGTAAAGCCTGTCATGTACGGTCCGTTCAGTCCGTCCAGAATTCCGCAGAAGATGCTTATGGACGAGATTTACGCATCTGACCGTGCGTTTGTATCTTACGACAGTAAAGTAACGGAATTCGAACCTGACAAGGCAGTCCTGGTAGGCATTAATTCCGATCCGCGCTACGACTCGCTTGATGAGCTGGCGTCTCTCGCTGAAACTGCCGGGATCGTTGTAGTAGGAAGGGATTCCCAGAATAAAAGATCGATCGACAGCGCCACCTATGTAGGTTCGGGAAAGGCGAACGATCTTTCCTTGCTTTGCAGTGAACTGGAAGCGGATATTGTTGTTTTCGACGATGAGCTGAGCGCCGTGCAGATGAAAAACCTGGAGTCTATCCTCGGGCTTCCCGTTATCGACCGCACCATGCTGATACTGGACATCTTTGCCCAGCGCGCTGCATCCAGAGAAGGAAAGCTTCAGGTGGAACTCGCGCAGCTTCAGTACAGGCTTCCGAGGCTGATCGGAATGGGAAGGATTCTATCAAGACAGGGTTCTTCCGGTGTGGGCATGCGCGGTCCCGGAGAGAAAAAGCTTGAGATCGACCGCAGAAGGATCCGCAGACGGATTTTCGAGCTTCGTCAGGATCTGTCGGAAATAGAGAAGCAGCGTTCTCTCAGAAGGGAGCAGAGGACAGGAAACAGGATACCGACCGTCGCGCTTGTCGGATACACCAACGCCGGCAAATCCACGATACTGAATCTTCTGTCGGAAAGCGACGTGCTCGCGGAGGACATGCTTTTTGCCACGCTGGATCCCGTTGTTCGAAGAATTACGCTCCCGAACGGTCAGGAATGCCTTCTTTCGGATACGGTCGGATTTATCAATAAACTTCCGCACGAACTGATCGACGCGTTCAAATCCACGCTGGAAGAAGTCAGCAGCGCGGATCTGATCCTTCACGTGATCGACGCGTCTTCCGAATATCTGGATGTACAGATTGAAACCGTGGAGGAGGTTCTTTCGCAGCTTGGCGCATCGGATACGCCGGTCATCCGCGTCTATAACAAAATGGACTTAATCGGCGCGGATACTGTCCTGAAGGATGACGGCATCCTGATCAGTGCAAAGCACAAGAGAGGGATAGAGGAGCTTCTGAGGGAGATCCAGAACGGAATCAAATCAAAGCAGGTGAAGGTGGACATCCTTATTCCGTACGATAAATATGAAACCGTGCATGCGGTGCGATCAGCCGGCAAGATTCTGAACGAGTCGCACGAAGAGCAGGGGACGAGGCTTACCGTTCTGCTGAACGAGGAGGAACTCTGGAAGATCAGGAACATGCTGGATTAAAAAACAATATCGATGCATGAGTTCAACAGATAACAAGAAAAGATCCATCGGATTAAACACGATGGATCTTTTTTGGAGGCGCCACCCAGAATCGAACTGGGGATGAAGGTTTTGCAGACCTCTGCCTTACCGCTTGGCTATGGCGCCTTATTTGGAGCGGGAAACGGGGCTCGAACCCGCCACCTCAGCCTTGGCAAGGCTGCGCTCTACCAAATGAGCTATTCCCGCAAAAA
>JAFPXU010000138.1 GCA_017394605.1 Clostridia bacterium
ACATCTGATCGGCAAGGTCCATGTCGGCGGCGGACTCGTCACGGTCATGGTCCGCGGCGACGTCGGCGCGGTGAAGAGCGCGACGGACGCAGGCGCGACGGCGGCGGCGAAGGTCGGCGATCTCGTATCCGTGCATGTCATCCCGCGTCCCCACGACGAGGTGGAATTCATTCTGCCCAAGCTGGACAACTGCGACGTAAACTGATCCCATGCAGGTACTGACGGAGACCGCCCTTCGGGCGATGCATCTGAACAGCGGAGACACGGTCACGGTGGAGAAGGACTCCTTTGTGACGGAGTCCGCGCGCAGATACGCGGCGGAGCGGGGGATCCGGATCGCCGGGCAGGAGGACGCGCCGGCAAAAGAAGGCTGGCAGCGGATGACCCGCACGAAGATCGACAGGACGGCGGAATACCCGTACGTGGACGACCGGACGGGGCAGGGATACAGAACAAAGCCCGAGGGCATGACCCATCTCTACGGAAACCGTCTTGTCCCGAAGACCGATCCGAGGATCGCGTTCAGGGGACAGATCGATTCCCTGGAGGCCGAGATCCTTCTGCTGCAGTACGAGTGCGACAAATACGGCGAGCGGGACACGCTGAGAAAGCTCGGCGAGATCCTGGAGCTTGCCCGGATGATCCTCGGTGCGGAAGTAAAGCAGGAACCCCTGCCGGATTTCCGCCTGTTCGGGATGACGGAGCAGGAGCTCAGGACCGCTTCCCAGAACGTCCGCGAGAGCATGGGCATGGATCACCCCGTGCCGGATTACCGCATGGGGGCGCTGTGCGTCAAGCTCAACAGACTGAGGACGCAGGTGCGTGAGACGGAACTGTACGCGGCGCGCGCGTTTCCGGACGGCGCAAGGGAGGATATCATCCTCGCGCTGAACCGGATGAGCAGCGCGGTCTACCTGCTGTTCCTCGAAGGAGTAAAGAAACATGAACGAAGATGAGATCCGCGGCATCGTGGACGAGGTGATCCGCAGGACTGCGGAGCAGCCGAAAGGGAAGGAGATCCTTCTCGAAATGTCCGCGCGCCACGTGCACGTGACCCAGGAGGCGCTGGAGGTCCTGTTCGGAAAGGGTTCGGTTCTGGACGTCAAAAAAGAGCTTTCCCAGCCCGGGCAGTTCCAGTCTTCCAAAAAGGTCAAGCTGATCACGAAAAAGGGCGAGATCGCCGGCGTATCCATCCTGGGTCCGGTCCGCAGGGAGATCCAGGTGGAGCTTTCCATGACGGACTGCAGGACGCTCGGGATCGACGCGCCTGTCAACCTGTCGGGCGACCTGACAGGGGCGGGCGACTGCCTCATCCTCGGAGACTGCGGGTGCGTCGAAGCCAAGGGCAGCGTGATTGTCGCGAAGGCGCACGTGCACATGAATCCCGAACAGCAGGAGCGCTACGGCGTCATGGACGGGGATCACGTGAAGGTCCGGATCGAATCAAGGCGTCCCGTTACGCTGGACGACGTGATCGTGCGGGTGAAGAACGCGTTCCTGCCCGCGGTGCACATCGATACGGACGAGGCGAACGCCTGCGGAGGAACGAACGGAGCGAGGGCATATCTGATGGGCAGAACGGATACCGTATTCAAAAAAACGGCGCCGGGACCCGGTCCCGCGTCGCCGATCCGGACACTTCCGAGAGCGGCGGAGCCCGCGCCGAAGGCGACGTGTCTCACCTTCTCCGGGAAGCTGTTCAACGAGGAAGCGGCGCGCGAGACGGTGAGGCGCAACACGAGCGGCACCGTCACGCTCAGGGAAGGGACCCTGGTGACCGCCGCCGCGAAGGACATCCTGAACGCTGCAAGGATCAGGATCCAATTTATCTGAAGGAGCTGCATATGGAAATTGCAACCGTAATCGGCCATGTATGGGCCACCAAGAAAGAAGCCACCCTGGAGGGCAGCAAGCTGATGATCGTGCGTCCCTACGCGGGCGACCCGTATGTGGCCGCCGACGTCGTCGGCGCCGGGATCGGCGAGGAAGTGCTGGTCGTTTCCGGCAGTACGGCCCGCCGCGCGCTGGGATCCGACAACTGCGCGATCGACAACGCGATCGTGGGGATCATCGACACGGTCGAGGTCGACCGCGAGCTGGAGGCAAAGAAAAGGGCCGCCGAGAAGGCGAAACCGAAGAAATAACCGTCCTCACCGTAAGGGACAGGGAAAGAGCGAATCAAGATGGACGAAAGCTGTCTTTACAAAATCCGGAAGGCAGGCGTGATCGGCTGCGGCGGCGCCGGGTTCCCGACGCACGTCAAGCTGAACTGTCATCCGAAATATCTGATCGTCAACGGAATGGAGTGCGAGCCGCTTCTGGCGACGGGGCGCTACGTGATGCGCCACTACGCGTACGAGCTGGTCGACGCGCTCTATAAGATCGGAAGCGAGATCGGGGCGGAGGAATGCGTCATCGCCCTGAAGGAGACCTACGAACCGGAGATCGAAGCGCTGACGGAAGCGATCGGAGCGTCCGGGCACGACATCGGGATCAAAACGGTCGAAAGTTTCTATCCGGCGGGAGACGAGCAGGTCGTGGTGTACGAGACCACCGGCAATGTCGTTCCCTATCTGGACATCCCGATCAGCGCGGGGAGCGTCGTGATCAATCTTTCGACGCTGCTCGCATGCTACAACGCGTTTCAGGACGAACCGTTCACGCACAGGCTTCTGACCGTCGCGGGCGCCGTGAAGGAGCCCTGCGTCGTCTACGCGCCGGTCGGCACGAGCTTCTGCGACTGCATCTCGCTGGCGGGCGGTCCGGACCGGGATATGTCCGAACTGACGATCGTGTCGGGCGGCCCGATGATGGGCGCGCTCCCGGGGGACGACCCCAAACAGATGTTCGTCGACAAGACGACGGGCGGGATCCTGCTTCTGCCGAAGGAAACGTACAAAAACGAACCGCTGGATCTTTCAAAGATCCGCAAGTCCGCCCGGACTTCCTGCATCCAGTGCACGAACTGCACCGAGATGTGTCCGCGGCACATGCTGGGCCATCCGCTTGAGCCGCATAAGATCATGCGGGTGCTGGCCTATCATGAACTGACCGAGGTCATGGACGATCCCGTGATCCGGTCGGCCGCGCTGTGTTCGGAATGCGGCGTCTGCGAGGTGTACGCCTGCCCGATGATGCTTCGCCCGAGAAGCGTGAACGCGCTGATCAAGAAGGAGCTGGCGAAGGCGGGCTACCGGCATCCGAAGGCGCAGGAGCCGACCGTTCCGCATCCGATGCGGGAGGACCGCAAGGTCCCGACACGCCGTCTCGTTGCGCGCGCGGGCGTGAGCGCCTTCCATGGGAATCTGATCGACACGCTGAAGATCGCGGAGCCTTCTGCCGTGCATGTGCTTGCCAAACAGGGCATCGGCGCGCCGACGGAGCTCCGTGTCAAGGCGGGGGATATCGTTTCCGCGGGACAGCTGATCGCCGCGTGTCCGGAAGGCAAGGTGGGCTCGGACGTGCACGCGCCGTTCGGCGGCAAAGTGACGGAAGCGGGCCAGTATATCGTCATCGAGAGGTAAGAGACCATGATCACGATCGGGTATATCGAATTGAACAGCATCGCCAAGGGCGTGGAAGCGGCGGATACCGTCCTGAAGGCGGCGGACACCGAGCTTCTTCTCGCGAAGCCCTGCTGTCCCGGAAAGTTTCAGATCCTGTTCAGCGGCGAGGTCGCCGCGGTGAAGTCGTCCCTGGACGCGGCCTGCCTGAAGGCGGAGCCGTTCGTGGTGGACAGCACCGTGATCCCGCGCGTGCATGAGCAGGTGCCGAAGGCGATCGCGCAGGCGACGGCGCCGGACTGCCTCCGGGCGGTCGGCGTGATGGAGTTCTTCTCCATGACGGCGGCGATCTACGGCGCGGACGCGGCGGCAAAGGCGGCGGAAGTCACCCTGCTCGACGTGCACCTCGGAACGGGCATCGGCGGAAAATCCTTCGTCGTGATGACGGGCGAGGTCGCGGCGGTCCGCGAGGCGGTCGCGGCGGGCACCAAGTCCGCGCGGAAGGAAGGTCTCCTCATCCAGGAGGTCGTCATCCCGAACCCGAGGCCGGAGATCATCGACGCGCTGCTGTAGGAAAGAGGATCCTGAAAAATGGTGGAATTTGAAGAAAAACAGAGAATCATACAGGAATTCGTTCCGGGCAAACAGGTCACGATGGCGCACCTGATTGCCAACCCTGACGTCTCGCTGTACAAGAAGATCGGCGTGATGGACGACAAGGAAGGCGCTCTCGGCATCATGACGCTGACCCCAAGCGAGACCGCGATCATTGGGGCGGATGTCGCGATCAAGGCTGCAAACGTCGAGCTCGTGTTCGTGGACCGCTTTTCCGGTTCCCTTGTCATCCGCGGACTGGTCGCGGACGTGGAGGCGTCTTTGAGAGAGGTCAACCGCGTTCTCGCGAATACGATCGGCGCGACGCCTGCGGAGATCACGCGCTCATGAAGCATATCATCGTTGTGGGACGGACCGCGTGCGGCAAGACGACCCTGCTGCAGCGGCTTATGGAACAGCCTATCGAGTACAAAAAGACCTACGCGATCGAGATCTTCGGCGACGCGATCGATACGCCCGGTGAGTACATGGATCACAAGAAACTGTTTCACTCGCTGATGGTGACCTGCTCGAACGCGGAAGCGCTTGTTTTGCTGCACGACTGCACGGACGGTGTATCCACCTTCTTTCCGGGAATGGCGACCGCTTTTCAGATCCCCGTGATCGGCGTGGTTTCCAAGACCGATCTGGGAACCGAACAGGATATCCGCTACGGGAAACAAATTCTTGAACTGGCCGGCGCAGACCGCATCTTCTGTGTCAGTTCCTATACGGATGAGGGCGTGGCGGAGCTAAGGGAGTATCTCAGTTCTGATATGTCGGATATCCAAAAAAAGTGTTGAATCGTATTCATGCGTTTCAGCAGATCTGTCCATTTATTGTTTAGTGCTTATCAAGATAAATGCCTGCATGCGGAAAAATCAGATCCGGCAATGCATGCATTCTTTATTTGAGAAAAATGATCTATTATAAAATGTGCTCTCAGCCTTGTAGAAAAACACCTTTGTTCAGGATCTTTGGGAAAGGTATCAAAAGAAAAACACGTACGCCAAAAACTATTCATGGGAGGAAATCATGATGTCAGCTAGAGAAGTTTGCTTAGAAACAGGCCTTCCAGTTGAGAAACCTTCCACACAGGTGAAGTTAAACCAGCAAAGGGAAGCGGGAGACGAAGACATGGAGCGTTGCCACAAAAAGAAAAAGCGAGAACGCGAACGATAATTCCATTGCCCTTTCATGCTGGAGATGAAAACTGATAGAGGTAATATCTATGTGCTTTGGGCCACGTGATGGATTGTTTTTTCATGAAAATATTATTGAAACTGGAGGATACGTTCTTGAAAGCTGATCCGCTTCCATCCTGGAGAGAAACGGAAACAAAGGAAACCATACTGTCCTATGTGAAAAGCGTCACGGATCCCGGATCCGCAGACTTTATTCCTGCGGAAGACCGGATTGCCGTATCGGATTTCGACGGAACGCTGGTGGGGGAGAACGGCGGAATCGGTGTCCCGGGATGGGTCGAGATCGAACTTCTCCGCTATGTTCTGATGGGACGTTTCCCGTCGTCCGCGAAAGTCAGGGAGTTGCTTCAAATCTATGACGGGCTTGCGCTACAGCTTGCGGCGGATCCGTGCCCGGATCGGAGAGAAGTCGACGCGTACTGGGACGCGTATTTCAAAGTGGCGGGCAGAGCGGTAAGCGGCCTGACGGTGGAGGAGGCATGCGGTCTGATCGAAGCGCAGATGGAGAAGAATTACGCGCCCGGCATGCCGTTTACCCGCATGGCCTATGTTCCGATGCAGGAGCTTTACGCCTATCTTTCGGAGAACGGATTCCGTTTCCATGTCGTCTCCGGATCGGGAAGGAATACGATCTACGCCGTCTGCAACAGGCTGTTCACCTACAGGGGTGAAGGGATTCCCTACGCGCGCTGTATCGGGTTTGATTTCGCACTCGAACGGAGCGGAACGGGGAACCGCTTCCGGATGGAACAGACGGATCGCGTCATCAACCTGAACATCGACGACGAAAAATGCGCAAACATCGCGCGCGAGGTCGGAAAGCAGCCCGTGCTGGCGATCGGGAACGACGGACCGGACGAATCCATGCTGAACTGGACACTGTCAAATGAAAGATACCCTGCACTTGCGATGTACGTCCTTCACGACGACGCGGAGCGGGAACGCCTCTACGGAACGGAACT
>JAFPXU010000139.1 GCA_017394605.1 Clostridia bacterium
AGGGTGAAAGCAAGAGAACTCATTGAGGTTACAGATGAATAAGCTTTTCACTGACAACGGATGGGAAGATAATCTCTACTGGCAGAAAAAGGACAAAAAGACTCTCAAGAGAATAAACAGTCTTATCAATGATATCAGCAGAAACGGTAATAGAGGAATCGGAAAACCCGAGTCTCTTGCGGGAAATCTGGCAGGGTACTGGAGCAGAAGAATTAACGATAAAGACCGGCTGATTTACAAGATCGACGGAAATGACATCTGCATTTTAGCCTGCCGGTATCATTATGACGAGCATTGATCGTAAAACCGCCAAGCAACCGGTTCGGATCGGTATCCTGACGTCTATGAAATCCAATCAGGTATTGCAGTTTTCATGTCTTTCAACAACCGCGTTGGAATATCTGCGTGACCTCCAGGCAGAATCAGTATTCAAAAAAACCATTCAACCTTTAAATGCCTTATTTCATGCTCCGGCTCCCGCAGTCGGAGTATTTTGCATACAAAAAGTTCCCCGCCCGGCGGCAGGGAACACAAACAATCCTGAACACAGGAAACCGTCATTTCCAGTGCTTCAATCGGGACAGATACCCGTCGTACAGGACCCGCCGTTCCTTTTCCGGCATGTTGTCCGGATCCGGCATATGCGCGATGAGAAAATCGATCAGAGCGCCCTTTGATCCGTACGTGAACGCTCCGTCCGTATAGCACCATCTGCAGTAATCCTCGTTGAAACTGCCGTCCGGTTCCCTGCTGATCATGCCGTCCTCGGTAAGCGGCATCCCGCAGCACTGGCAGACAAGCCGTCTCGGGCATCCGAGCAGCGTATTGATCGAAACGTCATAGATTTCGGAAAGCAGCCGGAGCGTATCGGTATTCGGCTGCGTTTCCCCGGTTTCCCAGCGGCTGACAGCCTGTCTGGTCACCATGACGCGTTCCGCGAGCTCCTCCTGCGTCAGTTTCTTTTCTTCCCTGAATCGTTTCAAAATTTCCCCGACTTCCATGAAACGGATCTCCTCTCTGTTCCTGATCTGACTTCATTATTGTCTGACCGGGGTGTTTCCGCAAGCAACCCGCTGTTGCTTTAAAAGGCTTTCCTTCCTCCTGCGCCTCCCGCTTTCCATTCAGAAGGTCCTGGATCGGCTCCCGCCGAATCTCCCTTTCAAAACCCTGCGATGTTTTCACACAGCAGGCAGGCAGAGCAAATCACGGCAGAAATCTACACAGTGCGCAAGATAATAAATCATCAGAAACAACACAGTGCGCAGACTGTTCATTGCCTGCACCAATAAATTTCATCCCGCAACAGATTGACACTTAACCGAAAAAACGTCCTCCGCGGTCAAAACGGAGCTGTGACCGGCAGTCCGGAAACCGTCGGAAAATCTCCTTATGTCCAGGTGACCGGATTCCCCGTGATCTTCTGCGGGTCCCTGTTCGGGGAGCCTGAAACGGCATATCCGAGCGCCAGAGCGCCCGTGACGGTCTCCTCTTCCTTCAGCCCGAGGCCGAACAGATACCCTCTGACGTTTACGCTCTCATCCAGCCAGTGCAGCTGATTGATCCAGCAGGAGCCGAGATCCAGCGCATTGGCCGCGATCATCATGTTCTCGAGAACGCAGGCGCTGTCCGCCATAGCGTTGCCGTACCCTTTCCGGTTCGCCGTCACGATCAGGACCGGCGCGTCATAGTGGAAAACGTAGCTCCCGTCTTTCGAGGACCGGATCGACTTCTTCAGGGCGATATACATATCGTCCCGCAGTTCCATCTTCGCAAATTCCTCCCGCACGAGAGCCGACAGCTCCGCAAGCGCCGTCCGGCCGGTGATCACGATCAGATGCGTCGACTGGCTGTTCGACCCGCTCGGGGCGTGTCTCCCCGCGTCCAGCACCCGGAGGATCAGATCCTTATCGGGGACCACCGGCAGATATCTTCTCGTGCTGCGTCTTGTCAGTATCGCATCAAACGCGTCCATAGGATGTGCCTCCCGAAAAACCTTCCGCTTACTTCCCGTCCGGAAAGCTCGTGTAGAGTTCGTGCTCCTCTTTCGGATGCCCGTATTTCTCCTTCGCGTCGGCAAACGCCCGGATCATGAACGCCATGTTGCGCGCAAGATTGCGCATCGTCTGCAGCCCTTCGAGGTCCTTTTTGACGTCCTCCGCCGTAAAGCCGTGCACCATGTTCCAGTACGTGCTTGAGGCGACCGGCATGCCGGAGATCGTGAAGTATTTGTTCAGCACGTCGAACGACGCCGTGTTGCCGCCCCGCCTGCAGGAGACGACCGCCGCGCCCACCTTCATGTGTTTGGAAAACGGCGTGCTGTAGAACAGCCGGTCCAGAAACGCGATCAGGTTCCCGTTCGGGCTGCCGTAATAGACGGGACTTCCCACGACGAGCCCGTCGGCCGTTTCAAATTTTGCCGCCGTTTCGTTGACGAAATCGTCAAACACGCATTTCCCCGTTTGAAAGCAGGACCGGCAGGCAATGCACCCGCGGACCGCCTTCTTCCCGACCGAAACGATCTCCGTTTCGATGCCTTCCTCTCTGAAGACGGATATCATCTCTTCCAGAGCGGTCGCCGTGCAGCCGTGCTCATGCGGGCTTCCGTTGATCAGAAGTACCTTTGCCATATCAATTCCCTCCCTGATATAACCTTATTCCGCCGTTTTTCCCGGCATCAGACAGATGAAGTGTACTATGTCATAACCGCCGTAAAGGCGGGCATAAAGCGGATCCAAGCTAGACTGGTTCCCTGCGCCTGAATCTCCGGTCCATCAGAAAATAGCAAGTAAGGCACAGGATCACCTGCAAAAGCGTGGAGCAGGGCGTCGCAAGCCCGATGTGGAACATCGAGACCGGGACCTCGCGGCTCATGAGGTAGCCGACCGGGATACGGACGAGGAACGCCCCGGCGATCCCCTGCACCATGACGAAGCGGGTCATGCCCATACCGTTGAAAAACCCGATGAAGCAGAACAGGAAGCACGTCAGAAGGCAGTCGATCGCGTACGCCTTCAGGTAGTCCGCGCCCGCCGCGATGACCGCGGGGTCGTTTGAAAAGATCCTTGCAAGCAGGTCGCCTCTAAAGAAGTTCAGTGCGAACATGCACACCGCCGGCAGGGCGGAGACCGCGATCGCGTACCACAGGGCCTTCTTCGCCCGTCCGTACTGCCCCGCGCCGATGTTCTGCGCGGCGAACGCCGCCATCGCCTGCATGAACGCGAGCGGGATCAGCATGATGATGCCGCAGACGCGCTCCGCCACGCCGATGCCCGCCGACGGGACGAGGCCCAGCCCGTTCACGATGGCGAGCAGCACGAGGAACGAGATGCCGATCAGGACGTCCTGAAAGGCGATCGGGAGCCCCAGCGCCGTGATCCGCTTTATGACCGGCGCCCGGAAACGGATGTCCTCGCGATGGAACTCAAAGGGAAGGCCCTTCCGTCTGAGGATCAGAAGCGACGCGACGACGCTGATCGCCTGCGCCAGTACGGTCGCAGCGGCCGCGCCCGACGCGCCCATATGGAAGACCGCGACCAGAAGGAGGTCGCCCGCGATGTTGCAGACGCACGCGATGAGAACGGTCATGAGCGGGGTCTTCGAGTCTCCGATCCCCCGGAAGATGCTTCCGATGAGGTTATACGAAATGATGAAGACGGAACCGAACCCGCAGATGCGGATGTAGGACGCGGTCCTGGAAAACGCCTCTTCCGGAGCGTTCATGACGCTGCTCAGCGGTCCGGAAAGCAGCGGGATCAGAACGGTGAGAACGGAAGCGATGACGCCGAACAGGCAGATGCTCGTGCCGACGACCTCGCCGCCCTCCTTTCCCCTTCCCTCGCCGATCCTCTGGCCCAGAAGGATGGTCGTCCCCATTGCAAAGCTCATCACGATGTTCGTGATGGTCATCATCATCTGCGATCCCGTCGACACCGCGGAGACGTCCCGCGACTCGGCAAACTGCCCGACGATCATCAGGTCGACGGCGCCGTACATCGACTGCAGAAACATCGCAAACAGCACCGGCAGCATGAAGCGCAGGAGCGGTCCGAGTATCTTTCCCGTTGTGAAATCATTCTCC
>JAFPXU010000140.1 GCA_017394605.1 Clostridia bacterium
CATTCTTCGGGATTCTGGCGTATGGCAGACTGATGAATCCGGATCCGGTATATATCCTTACTGCGAAATCGGATATCAACCAGGGGACCAGTCTTGTTTCGCTTACTCAGGAGAATTTCAATATCGTGGACATTTCATCCAATGCCGCGATGGTCGGGACATTTGTGACTCCGTCTGACTTCGCGAAGATGCAGAGCGCGGGCGGGCAGTTCATCAACCTCGTCTCCCGCAACGAGCCGGTGAAATATACCGACATCATGTCCTCCGCCAATCCGCTTTCATCCAGGATCGTATCCCTCGGGCAGGATGATCCGAACAAGGTCGTCATGACCATCAACGTGTCCGGCTACGCGCCTGTGGGCATCCGGGAAGGCGACTATGTCGACATCATCGGCACCGTTTCCAACTATGATACCGAGGACGCTTATGCCAACTCGCTTGCCAATATCCTCACCGATGCCCGTAAGAAGGCGCTGGCTGAAATCGACGCGGATGAGCTTTCCAGGAAGATCTCCGAGGCGGATTTCGGATACGCGGATGGCATCTCCTTCGGGGAGGATTATTATGACGCGGTTTCCGGCGGTTTCGGAACTCCGCAGACGGAAGCCAATGTGTTCTCCGTTACCACTCCGTCCATTACCGACGTGATCATGGAAAAGGCGGATCTGCTTCAGGAAAAGACGGATGAACTTTCCGATATGCTCGAGGAGTGGAAGGAATTTGTGGATCTCTGGGGTACGGCGGATCCCGTAAAGCTTTCCGAACTGCTTGAAGCCGGATACTATCTGGCCCCTATCTCCAAGGTACTTGTCAACGGGGCGAAAGTCATCAACGTGAACCGCACGGAAGACAGCTACGCTGCCGGCGTGGATTCCCTGGATGTGCTTGTTCCGCGCGACGCCATCGAATGGGTCGCCATGGCTGAGGAAGGCGGCACTCTCCGGGTCGCGATCCTCTCCGCCAATGCCAACCCGAACGGTTCCGGCCCGACGGAAGGCGCGTCCATGCAGGACTTCATCGAGTCCTTTGTCAGCGACCGCGGCGACAAAACCGAATACTCGGTCATCCCGTCCAGCCGCTGACCATAATCAATTCTCACGGGGACACAACAGGTGTCTCCGTGAGAAATCACAGGAAAGAAGATATGGAAGATAAAGAAAAAACTCGTCTGAATGTACTGGCTTACGCCAATCCTTCCCTTTACGGGGATTTTGCAAAATACTTCTATTCCTCCGAAAACGCCGGGCTGAATCTTGTGATGCAGTTCCCGAATTTCGATCTTCTGAACGCGTCCCAGTTCATCGCGGGAAATGATGTAGACGTCATCATCGCGGAACCGCACGTGGACCGTTTCAGCATTACGGATTTCCTGTCACTCCGCCAGAAAGCGGATCACCCGTTGATTCTGGTCGGTCTGGCTTACGCGGGAGCGGATATGGAGCAGTTTTCCCGCAGCGGGCTGGATATGTGTTACACGCTCCCGCTGAATGAAGCGGTCATGGCAAAAATGAACGCGGAACTGCCCCGCAGACTGGAAGCTGTATCAAAGGACTGGAAGAAAGGGGCGTGGGATTCCATCTCCACACAGGAGATCCGCGACGCGGTTTCCCAGTCCGCAGCCGGCAACTGGCAGAAATCGGTGATCTCGGTCTGGTCACCGAAGGGTGGCGTAGGGAAGACGACAGTTGCTGTTGAGCTTGCCAGCATCCTCGCCGGCGTCGGCGGACGGAATGTCTGCCTTCTGGACACAAACCTGAACGGCGGTCATGTACGTCTCCGCCTGAACGTGATGTCCGAACACAGCATCGTGTCTGTCGCGTCCATGTACGCCGGCGCGAAGAACAACAACAGCGACTGGTCTTCCGCCCAGAGGGAGATCAACCAGGAGATGGAGAAATTCCTGATCCCCGTTCCCGGCAGCAGCGATGTCAACGGCAGGTACAACTTTTTCTGTATTCCGGGCATCACCAACCAGGAACAGGCCCGCAGCCCTTACCTGAAGGCAGAAGCCTGCGGGGAATTCATGCGTTCCCTTATCGATTATCTCAAGCAGCGCTTTGACTTCGTCGTGATCGATGTCGGTTCGTCCATCAACGTGCCGCTCCACCGTGAATCCTTCAAGAATTCGGATGTAATCCTGGTCGTCTGCGACGCGGACGCCGCCTGCATCGCCGATACGCAGAAGACGGTCACCAAGATCCTGGCTTTCCAGTTCCCGCTTGACAAGTTTGCCCTGGTGCTTAACCGCTGGCAGGAAAATACAGGCATCAGCATGCAGGATGTGGCCGGAAGGATGGGGATCCCTGTCCGCGGGCTTATCCAGAATGACCACCTGGGCGGCGTCGTAAAGGCAGGAAACACAGGCTGTTCCTATGTTGTTTCCAACAACAGAAAGCCGGACAATCCGCTGATCACGGAGCGCTGCATGCAGGGTTTTGTTTCGCTTGCGGCTACCTTCTATCCCCCGATCACTCCGGTCTGGGCCGCAAGGGCGGAAAGCGTCAAGGGAATCGACAGGTCGAAGATCAGCTTCGGGAACGGAGCCGCGGAGGCGATGAACAAAACCCAGAAGAAAAAGAAAGGATTCTTTGCCCGTCTTTTCGGTAAGGACTGATGCATATGAACGATTTCGACTATTTTGATGAAACCGGGGAGGACGGATTCGAATACGGGTCCGTCTCCGGACTTACACTGGATAAAAGCAAGGAAGGATCTCCTTTTCTGGAAGGCCTCGCCCGCGTCCGCAATGAGCTGACCAGGCTTGGGTACAGCGCACAGGACTTTACCAATGCCGGCCCGAAGATTGAAATGGACGCCCGCCTTGCGGCAAGAAATGTGTTCTCATCCTATAACACCTCCGCGGGGGAAAAGGGATGTCTCACCATCGACATGCCCCGTGAGGAATTCGTCCAGAAGGTAGTGGACGAGATCCTCGGCATGGGCGAACTCACTCCGCTTCTCGCGGACCAGTCCATTGAGGATATCACCGTCAACGGTCCTGGAGAGATCATGACCTACAGTGCCGGCGGCTGGGATCACCAGGGAATGAAATTTGAAAGCAGCGAACGCCTGTTGGAGATGATCAACCGGGGGATCTCAAAATCCGGAAAGAAGGCTAATCCTGTCACGCCTATCGTAGACGCGATCCTTCCCGGCGGGGAGCGTGTCAGCATCGTTACCTATCCGGTGACGGACGCCTGGCCGACGATCTGTATCCGCGCGCACCGTTCAAAGGACATCCAGCTGTCGGATTTCACGAAGAAATACGAAGCGAAGAACAACGATTCGGACCGCTTTGACCTGACGAAATATCTTCCGGACTACACAAAGACGGATACCGGCGGG
>JAFPXU010000002.1 GCA_017394605.1 Clostridia bacterium
AAGCACGTCGTTCATCTTCCCGAGCCCGTAGACCTGCTGTGCAAACACGAGCTTTGACCCGGTATCGTTCTGCACCGCCGTGAACACCGAGGGATTGTCGACGAGCGCGACCGCGGGCAGCGCGCGTTCCAGCTTTTCGGATAAATACGGCGCGTCCTCCGGACAGCGCGCGTAGAGCGCTTCCGTAAACGCCGCGTCCGGCTTTCTTTGCAGGACGAACGATTTCATCAGCTCCCCTGCGATGTGGAGCGCGTCCGCCGCGCTCCCGCCATTGCCGCAGATCAGGAGCTTGTTTCCGTCTTCAAAGCTGTCCGACAGGATCCCGAAGGCAGTCCAAATCGCCTCACGAGAAGGCGCAAGCGCCGGATACCCCCCGATCAGCCGGTCCAGGATCTCCTCCGGGCCGGAAAAACGCATATGCATAACTTCTCCCCTTCGTCAAAAATCTGCCCCCGCAGAAAAGCGGGAGCAGAACAAGACAACCGTTTACTGTGCCAGATAGTAGGACGCGATGGCGAGCGCCTCGTACCGGTCCACATCGTCGCCGAGCGCAGCCGGCACGATCCTGCACGCACGAGCCGAAACGGCAAACGCTTCTTTCGCGATCTCACGTTCCATCGCGGGACGCAGCAGCGATTCCGCCCGCGCGAAGATGCTGCCGACCACGATGATCTCCGGATTGATCAAATCGATCATAATCGAAAGCGTGCGCCCGAGCATCTCGCCCGACACCTCGTAGATGCGCTTTGCGAGCGCGTCACCCCTGTACGCCGCCTCCGCGACCGACTTCGCGGTCAGATCCTTGAGCCCTTCCCTCGTCGGGCACAGCGCGGGCTTCTCCCCCGCCATTAGGCGCTCGTAGACCATGTCGCGCGCTAGCTGCGCGATCCCGCCCCCGGAGCAGAACCCCTCGGCGGATCCGATCTTCGAGCATCCGACCGGCCCGAACGGCATCAGGCGGATATGACCGCACTCTCCAGCCATGTCGCAAGCGCCGCCGTAGAGCTGTCCGTTCAGGATCAGCCCGGAGCCCAGTCCCGTACCGAACGTCAGAAACGCGATGTGCCGGTACCCTTTCGCCGCGCCGAAGCGCCATTCCGCGAGCGCGCCCGCGTTGGCGTCGTTTTCGAGATAGGCGGGAGCACCGAAGTGCTCCTCCATGATCCTGACAGCCGGGATATCGTCCCAGCCGGGCAGGTTCGCTGGCGACTGGATCACGCCGGTCACCGGATCGAGCGGGCTCCCGCAGGCGATCCCGACCGCGTCCGGGCGCTCAAAGCCGAACTCCTTTAAAAGCTCGTCCCCGTACGCCTTGAAGCGGTCCATCGCGCCGTACGGCCCGCCCGCCTCCTTCGTGGCGAACGTCCGGCTGCCGAGGATACGGATGTCCCCGTTTTCCTCACAACCGAGAACGGCGATACATTTCGTACCGCCGATCGCAATGCCAAGTAAAACCGACATGGTTTACAGGATGGTGCCGTCGCTCGGATTGAATCTGAGCCACGCCTCGTCGCCGACCGCGTAGATCTTCTTCCCCTTCGGGTTGTAGTCCGTGATCTTGATGAGGTTGTCACCGACCATGACGTGATAGTTCTGGTAGGCGCCCATGAAGCAGGACAGCACGACCCGTGCCGGAAGCGTGCCCTCGTCGCCGAGCGTAACGGATTCGGGACGGAGCATCAGCGCTGCGTCGTCGCCCGGATTCTTGTCCTGGTTGTAGTACGCCTCGATCTTGCGTCCGAGAACGTCGATCACGCCCGTTTCGCCTTCGTGCGCGCTCAGCGTGCCGCGGAGGTAGTTCGCCTCGCCGATGAAGGACGCGACGAACTCGCTCGCCGGACGGTAGTAGATATCCATCGGCGTGCCCATCTGCGCGATGATGCCCTTGTTCATGACGACGACCTTGTCCGAGATGCTCATGGCCTCGGACTGGTCATGCGTGACGTAGACGGCGGTCGATCCGACTTCCTGCTGGATGCGGCGGATCTCGGTCCTCATCTGCACGCGGAGGTTCGCGTCGAGGTTGGAGAGCGGCTCGTCGAAGAGCAGGACGCTCGGCTGCACGACCAGGGCGCGCGCCAGCGCAACACGCTGCTGCTGACCGCCGGAGAGCTGGTTGGTCATGCGGTTTTCCATGCCGGTCAGCTCGACGAGGTCGAGGATCGCGAAGACCTTGTCGCGGATCTCCTGCTTGCTGAACCCGCGAAGTTTCAGGCCGTACGCGACGTTGTCGTACACATTCATGTGCGGGAACAGCGCGTAGTTCTGGAACATCATCGCGGTATCGCGCTTGTCCGGCGTCTTCTCGTTGATCTTCTCGTCGCCGAGGTAGATCTCGCCGATGTCCGGGCTCTCGAAGCCCGCGATCATACGCAGGGTCGTGGTCTTGCCGCAGCCGGACGGGCCGAGCAGCGTCACGAATTCGCCCGGCTTGATGTCCAGCGTGACATCGTTGACCGCGTAAAATTCCTTCTTGGTTTTATGGTCAAGGTAGATCTTGGAGATGTGGTCCAGTAAAATACCTTTTTTCTCTTTCATTTTCGCTTCCATAGGTTACTCCTCTCGCTTGATGTACCGGCTGGTACCGAAGTATTTCGTGAAGACCTGCAGCAGCAGGATAGCTGCGTACACGATTAGGATCAGGATCGTCGCCGCCGCGCACGCCGCGCCGTAATATCCCTTGTTCGCGCTCTCGCTGATCTGATAGGTGATCAGGTTCACCTTCGGGTTAACGAGCAGGATGACGGCGGAAATCGCGGTAATCGAACGGACGAATGAGGTGATCAGTCCGCTGATGAACGAGTCCTTGATCAGCGGAAGCGTGATCGACGTAAAGACCTTTCCGCTGTTGGCGCCGAGGTCCGTCGCCGCCTCCTCGATCGATTTGTCGATCTGCCTGAGGGCCGCTATGCCATTACGCGTACCGACAGGCAGCGAACGGACAATGAAGACAAGTACAACGAGTGCTCCTGTTCCGTACAGCCACTGCAGCGACCACCAGGGAACGGCGCCGCGGGAGTACCCCTCCGCAACATGGAACAGACCTGTGACGAAACCGCGGATGTACGCGATGCCGAGAACGATGCCGGGGACCGCCATGGCCATCATCGAGACGAACTCGATGTAGCCCTTCAGGCCGAATTTCTTCTTTACGACCATCCACGCGATCAGCATGGACATGAGCGACGTGATCGGCGCTGAAATCAAAGCGAGCGTGATGGAATCCTTATACTGCTTCGCGCCGCCGCTTGCGAACGTGTATTGATACCACTTGAGCGTCAGGCTGTAATCCCTGCCCCAGAGGTTGAACAGCGATCCGACCGGGATCAGGACGTACAGGAGGATAACGAAGATACTGACCGCGCCTGCGATGACCGACAGCGGGACGCGGACGGCACGGTCCTCGATCAGGATCCTTCCGCGCGCCGCCTTGCCCGTCAGCGTCGCGGTGGCCTTGCGTTCGAGCCAGTACTTCTGAAGCAGGAACAGCGCCATCGTCAATGCGAGCAGGAACAGCGCCATGGCGGCCGCGATGTTCTTGTTCAGCGCGCCGGTGATCTGCAGATAGATCGAAGTAGCGAGCGTATCGTAGTTGCCTCCGATGATCATCGGGTTCGCGAAGTCCGCGATGGACTCGATGAACGTAACGAGGAACGCGTTGCCGATGCCGGGCAGCATCAGCGGGAGCGTGACGGAAGTGAAGACCTTCATGCGGGACGCGCCGATGTCGCGCGCGGCCTCCTCGATCGACGGATCGATGTTCTTCAGGAGGCCCTTGAACGTCAGGTAGCAGACCGGGAAGAACGTCAGGGTCTGTACGATGATCAGGCCCGTCAGGCCGTAGATGCCCGAGGTGCGCAGTCCGAGCAGCGTCTTGGTGATGAAGCCCGTTCTGCCGAACAGCATAATCAGAGACAGCGACAGAACGAACGGCGGGGATACGACGGGCATGGTCGCAACGACGTTGAACAGGCCCGCCAAAACTTTGGTTCTTGTCCTGACGTAAACGTCAATATACGCAAACAGCATTCCGACGATCGTCGAGGTAACGCCGACGATCAGACCTAACTTGACCGTGTTGAAGAACGCCGTCTTGAACGTGACGTAGGTCAGGGTGTCCTTGATGGTCTGCAGCGTGAACTGCCCCTCTGCGTTTCTAAGCGCTTCGGACAGCAGCATCACGAGCGGATAAACGATGAACAGCGTCAGAAAGATCGTGATTATGGCGATCATTGCAATCAGGATCGGGTCGTTCCAAAACTTCTTGCGATCCAGTTTTTTGCTCTGACTGATATAATCCTTGGGCTGAGCGGATCGGGCTTCCACTGGGACGCCTCCTTTCAACAGGTGCTGTATTGAAAAGGGGGCGGAGGAAATTCCTTCGCCCCCGTTTTCGGGTTAATTCAGTTTACAGAACCGTCACGGTCAGGATTTCTGCTGGTGACGTGCGTCTGTACCGACGATCTGCAGCCACTCCTGCGTCCAGTCGGCGAGCTTCGGAGCGATATCCGCAACATCGTACGGGACAAGGGGCAGTTTGGAGAGGTCGTCAAGGCCGAACTGCTTCAGGAGTTCCGGCTGGATTGCGCCTGCCTCATCGGTGATGACGAGGTTCTGCATGGACTGGTAATCCTTGCCCATGTTGACGCAGTCAGCGGTCAGGCAGAACTCGACGAACAGTTTCGCAGCGTTCGGGTTCTTGTCGTTCTTGACCATGGCGGCAGCGCCTACTTCGAAGCCCGTGCCGTCCGCAGGAACGATCAGCTGGATGTTGTCATAACCGTTTGCGATCTGCGCAACACCGTCATGCAGGAACGAGATGCCGACAACGCACTCGCCCGGGCCTACCATCTTGGACGGGCCGGAACCGGACTTGGTGTACTGGCAGACGTTCGCGTCGAATGCTTTCAGGTATTCATCCAGACCAGCCTGGTCGACTGTTCCCGGATAGCCGTAGCGGTACTTCTGGGTCGCAAGGAAGTTCGTAGCCGTAGCGGAGGTCTCCGGGTTCGGCAGGGCGATCAGCTTGTTGCCCTTCGCGTCAGTCCACTTCGGATCGGTGAGGTCTGCCCATGTCTTCGGGGCTTCGAGTCCGAGGTCCGCGCCCTCTTCGGTGTTGAACATAATGCCCAGAACGCCGGTGTAGATGCCGACCCACTCATAGTCTGCGTCGATGAAGGCGGGGTTGTCGATCAGGTTCTTCTTGTTCTCGGGCTCATAAGCCTGGAGAAGGCCTGCGTTCTTTGCCTTGTAGTAATAGTCGTTGGAACCGCCGAACCATACGTCAGCCTGCGGATTGTTCTTTTCCTCATCGGTCTTGGTGAACATTTCGCCGGTCGCATAACGCGTTGCGTTGGTTTCGATCTGGAACAGCTCGCCGAATTTCGCGGCGGCAGCCTTTACGTAGGACTCATCGCATGCGCCGTAAACGGTCAGCGTCTCTTTGTTGACGTGGGCGTTGTAGATGAGCTCCTGAATGTAGGGGCTGTACTTGGACATGTCGACGGAGCACTTTCCGCAGGCGCATTTTCCGTCCGCGGTCAGCCACGGGGTAGCCGATGTCGGCTCGGCTGCGGCTGCAGGCTCAGCTGCGGCGGCGGGCGCGGCTGCGGGGGCTGCTGCGGGCTCGGCTGCGGGCGCTTCGGTCTTCTTGGCGCAGGCAAGCGCGGCGAACGTCAGCATGAGTGCCAGGACAATTGCCAAAACTTTTTTCATTTTTTCTCCTCCTTTTGACTCGGCGGTATCTTGACCACCTAACTGTAATTATGCAAAAAATGTGACATTGTTGTCAAGATGTTGCCAAATGATTAACACACTGTCCCGCCCGCACCGTATTGCCTGCGGGCGGACGCCGGGGTCTCCCCCGTCAGACCGTCCCGTCCTCCCGTTCAAGGAGCTTTTTCCGGAGGTTCGGGACCGTCTCCCTGTGATCGCCGGTAAAGTGCCAGCCGATGCCGCCGCACTTCGGCGGGCGGTTGACGACGTTCTTTCTCGGCCGGTAGTAATAGTGCGGGTCTTCGTAGCCGATCGGCCTGCGGTAGTCGCCGAGATCGACGAGGTCGAAGTTCGCGGTCGTGATCCTGTAGGTCGGATACCCGAGGTTTCTCGAGATCGAGATCGCCTTCAGAAACACCTCCGGCCCGATCACGCTCGATCCGAAGTTTAGGAACACGCCGCCGTCCATCCGCGAGACAGAATGGCAGTAGCGGTGAAAGTCGGTACCGCTCGTCCGGCCGATCGCGGCGAAGTCAACGGACGGATGCTGGTGGATGATATCCGTGCCGAGTGCGATGTGGAACGTGGCGGGCACGCCGAGAAGGTATGCCTGGTACAGCACGCAGTCGTCCCGGTACGGGAACCGGTCGAGATGCGCGTCAATAAAGCGCGCGATCGCCTCCCCGTAGCCCATATTGTGCGCCGCGCCGTATTGGATCGCTTCGTTCATCCATCCCCCCGTCTCCTCCCACATGCCGAAGGAGCCGTCCTCCAGGGCGGTCGGCACGTCCTCGCTCGTCCCGCCGAGAAAGGCGAGCTCGAAATCGTGGATGCTGCACGCGCCGTTTCCGGCGATGTGCGTGATGAATCCGCGCCGCATCAGGTCGATCAGATACCGCGAAAGCCCGTTTTTGATCACGTGCGCGCCCTGCGACCAGATGACCGGGCGCCCGTTCTTCCTCGCTTCCAAAATGCGGTCGATCAGCGTGTCAAAGTCCTTTCCCCCGTCCCAGTCGGGGACCGGGTCTTTCCCGGGCGTCAGGAGCGTATCGATCGTGACGAGGTTCCTCCTGTTTGCGGCCGACTGGGTCTTTATGTCCGAAAAATCAAGTTCCTGATACTGCATCTGATTGTCCTCCTCAGGAAAACATCGCGTAAAGCCGCGGATCGGTGAAATCCGATACGATGATATGCGTGCCGAGCCGTCTGTGCAGCCCGCGCTGGTATTCCGCCTGCTCGGGAAGGCGCGATACGCAGAGCGCCCCCATCTTGACGCCCGCGGAGATCTCGCTCCGCCCGTCGCCTACCACAAGGATCTGTTCCCCCGGGATGCCGAGCTTCTCCGCAAGCCGTCCCATGATGACGTCCTTGGGGAGCTTTTCCGTCCAGGTCGAGCCGATGATGTCCTCCACCGTCTCCCCGTGCCCGATGCGGTAGCCGAGCATCACGACCTCCTCGTGCATCCCCATGCCCTTCTCGACGACTGCGCCGGTCACGAAGTAGTTCTCCACGCCGTGCGAAGAAAGGTACTCCATGAATTCCGGGGAGCCTGCGATGCGGAACCGCGCCGGGTCCTCCCGCGCGAGCGCGAGGTTTTTGTCGCGGCAGAAGGCGTTCAGCACCTTTTCGTAAAAGACGAACAGCCTGGGCGTGTGCTCGGTGAGAAACGCCTGGAGTTCGGGCGAATCGGGCTGGTCCGGAAAGACCTCCTCTCCGCCTGTGATCCGTTGGATCTTTTCCCGGTTTTCTGTTAAATCGCACGGGATGCGGACCGTTCCCGCGTCCACCGCGCGGCGGAGCGCCCATTCCATCTGCGTCAGCGCGGACAGCCCCGCCGATTCGACGCAGAACGCGTCCGTGACCGGAAGCGGCTCCGTCCCCGCCATCGCGGCGAGCTTTTTCACGTTTTCCGCGCTGTCGTAGCCTTCGGGCACGCCGCTCGTCTCCGCGTAATGGAGGACGATGCTCATCACCGGCGGCCAGTCGCGGATCAGCGAATGCGTTCCGTCGATGTCATGGAACGCGCAGACGATATGCCGCTTATCAAACGGGCGGACGAGGATCCCGGACGGGACGGGCGATACGGTCAGCATAACGGTTTCCTTTCGGGCTGGTGTTCTGATTCCGGTACCGTCAGGACGCAAAGCATATTGCGCAGCGGAAATCTCCTGACGGAATCTGTATATATCCTATTACCGTTTGATCAAAACGTCAAAGTGCGGGAAAGGTCCGCCGCGGCAGGACAGAAACGTATGAAGAAAAAGAACCAGCCTGTGTCCGGCGCGCGGCAGCCTTTGCCGGCGTCACGGCCTCAGGCAAATAAAAAGCGATCCGTCGGTAACTCCGGCGGACCGTTTTATTCACGTTTGGATGATAGCTTTTCGTCCGGCTGCTTCGATAGCGGGAAGCGCTTACATGGCGCCCTGCCGTGTAAGGACGATCCATACGGTCTTGAACAGGATATGGATGTCCTGTCTGAGAGACCAGTTTTCGATGTACTCCCGGTCCAGACGGACCACGGTGTCGAAGTCGCGGATCTTGCTGCGGCCGCTGACCTGCCAGAG